>CAZWUT010000048.1:0-5091 GCA_964636765.1 Candidatus Woesearchaeota archaeon
CTATTGCAGGCTTTTTGGCATTTGTATTTTTAATTAGTTTTGCGAGTGCTACTATAACATTATCAACAGTTCCTGAATTATCTCAAACAGGAAATTCTTTTACAATCACTGTGGGAAGCAATGAAACTGAAACAGTTACATTGTCAGCTCCTGATATTTCAGATGGTACTCATATTATTAAATTTACACCAAAAAATGTTGTATTGAATGGTAATTCATCTTTAGTTACAGTATTTTATGATGTTCCTTTAAATTTTGAATTTGAATTTCTTAAAGATTATAAAACAACTTTAAGTGCTTCTGGTAATGTTTCACCAAGTGCTGTTATCCAGACATTAACTTTTGAAGATTCAGATTTTTGTGAAGTCTCTAATCCAGGAGAATTAAGAGTTAAAATTTCAGATGTTAAAGTTATTTCAGGTTTTGGAGATGATGAAGAATGGCTGCCTTTTGATGAAGTTGAAGTTGAATTGGAAATTGAAAACAGAGGAGATGAAGATATTGATGATATTACAATTGAATGGGGTTTATACAATGAAGAATCTGATAGATGGACAATTGAAGTTGATGATTTAAAGGATTTTAATCTTAAAGACGGAGATGAGGAAGTAATGACATTTACTTTTGAAATTAATGATAAAATGGATCAGGATTTAGAAGATTTAGAAGAGGGAACTTATATTCTTTATGTAAGAGCAACAGGGGAAGTTGATAATTCTTCAAATTTTAAAACATGTGCAAGTGATTCTGAAAATGCAAAGATTTTCATTGAAAGAGATTTTGTGGTTTTTGCAAATACTGAAATATTGCCTGAAAATGTCCAGTGTGGCTCAAATGTTCATCTTTCTGCAGAAGTTTGGAATATTGGAAACAGAGATCAAGATGATGTTTATGTAAGAATTGTAAATTATGATTTGGGAATTAATGAAAAGATAATTGTCGGGGATATTAATGCTTTTGATAATGAAGCAATTAATTTTTACTTTGATGTGCCTAAGGATTTGGATGAAAAAGAATATTACTTAACTTTAACTGTTTATGATGAAGATGATGATGTTTATGAAAATGATTATAATGATGAATCTTCAATAGATTTTGTCTCTTTTATAGTTAAAGGAAATTGTGCTGTTGCAGAAGTTGGTCTTAGTGCAGTTTTACAATCAGGGGGAGAAGCCGGAGAACCTTTAGTTGTTAAAGCAAGTATTGTTAACTCAGGGCAAAAATCAACAAATTATGTTTTAAATGCTGCTTCTTATGCAGACTGGGCTTCATCAGCAAGTTTAGAAGCAACTACATTCACTCTTGCACCTGGAGAAACTAAGGAAGTTTTGATTACTCTTGATGTTAAAGATGATGCTGAAGGAACCCACATATTTAATTTGGAAGTTCTTGCAGAAGGTGAATTAATTGCAAACCAGCCTGTTCAGGTTACTATTACAGATTCTAGATTTAAATTTCCTAAGATTTCTGCTGGAAACTGGCACTTATGGGCAATTGGTGCCTTGAATGTTATTCTTGTAATTTTAATAATTGTTATTGCAGTAAGAATTGCAAGAAAATAAATTAATTTCAATTTCTTTTAATCCAACAAATTATTTCTAAATTCAAAACTTAAATTATTTAAAGGTATTTTTGTTATACTGGTTATGGAAAAAAGAGATGTTAATTTATTAAAAATATTTGTTAGGTATTTAATTTTGCTTTTGATTGGGGTTCTTGGATTAAACCTCTTTTACATTGTTTTCTCGCCTTTAACAATTTTTCCAGTATATTTTATTTTAAACATCTTTTTTGATGCTTTATTATTTGGAAATAAAATTGTAATCAGTGTATTTAGTATAGAAGTAATAAATGCGTGCGTAATTGGTTCTGCTTATTCTTTATTATTAATCCTGAATTTGTCTGTTCCTAATATGAAATTAAAAAAGAGGATTTATGCAATTTTATTTTCATTTATGGCGCTTCTTTTAATAAATATTTTCAGAATAGTTTTATTAAGTGTTTTATTTGTTACAAATTCCCCTTATTTTGATGCAACCCATAAATTATTCTGGTATGCAGGAAGCATAATCTTTATTGTGGCAATCTGGTTTGCAGAAGTTAAAATCTTTAAAATGAAAGATATTCCGTTTTATACAGACATAAAATCCTTTTTAAAAAACATTAGAAATTCAAAAAAATCTTATAAAAAACCAAAACACAAAACAAAAAAGAAATCAAGAAAAGCAAAAAAATCTTCGGGTTTATCTAAAAAAATTAATAAATCCAAGAGAAAAAAGAAGAATAAATAATCCTGCAATAAATACTCCTAAAGATATTGCTAATATGCTTTTTTTCCTGTCCAAGCCCAATAACCACGCTAAAATACATCCTGTCCATGCTCCTGTTCCAGGAAGAGGTATTCCTACAAATAATGTCAGTGCCAGAATCCCCAAAGTTTCATGTTTTTTCTCAAATTTATCCACTTTTCTCTGGAACTTCTTTAAAAACTTCCCAAAAGTTTTTGCATAGAAATTCCATTTCATTAAAAGGGGGTGCAGTTTATCTAAAAAAAAGAATATAAGGAAAATTAACAGGATGTTTATTAAAACAATAAGGATAAAAACTAAACTAACAGGGATATTTTGCTCTTTGGCATATGAAATTGCAATTGGAAGGCCAATTCTTAATTCTGTAACAGGCATAATTGTCAAAAGAATCGCATAAAAAAGTTTAAGATTCATTTTATTCTTCTTTAATCATTTTATTGAGTTCAACAAACATTTCAATCATAAATCTCTCAGTTCCTTCCAGTATTTCACAATTATTTATGTAAATATTGTAACATGATTCTCCTGTTTGCTCTATTTTGGTTTTTCCATCAGCACTTTCTTCAATTCTGATAAACATGTATTGCCCTGTTTCACTGCATGTTGCATTAGGGTCCTGAATTAAGTTTATTCCTGAAGTCTGGAATAGCTGGGCAAAATTAGCAATAGCAATCATTCCATAACCATCACAATTAAAATCCTTGCTCATGTTTAAAACCGCATTGTTTTTTAAAATTAAATCGCCATTAAAATCAACCTTTAGTTTTCTTGGGTCATTTCTTAAATAAAAATTATAATCTCTTTCCTCTCCCTGATATATTACGGGTATTGAAGTTTTATGCAAAAGAAGTTCTCCTTCCTGTGTAATTTCAAAACTAACACCCCTGTAATTGTAATTTGCTGACAATTTAGCATAAGCAAAGTATGCTATAACCAGTAAAATAAAAACTCCAAAGAAAATTAATATCCATTTTAAAATTGCATTTTCATTTTTAACTTGCTCTTTTTCATCTTTCACAAAAATTTTCTCTTCTAATTCTCCTGTTTTTTCAAAAGTTACTGGTTTTCCTTTTTCATTTATTTTAAAGATTTCTTTTATGTCCTCTGGCTTTTTAGTTTTCTTTTTATCAGTCTCTTTTTTTGTTTTTTTCTTAGCAGCCATTATTTTACACCAATTATTCTGAATAAATAATCATCTGTTAGTTTAATTAAATTTTGTTTTTCACCTGTTATAAAAACACATTTGCCTTCCTGTTTAATTTCACTTTTGTTTTCCAAATTTTCCCTTATTATTATAAAATTCTCTGAACAGTCTTTTATTGGGAGTTCTTCATTGCAATTTGTTTCATAACCATCTAAACATGCCCTCTGGACCCTCTGAGCAATTTGCCCGATATTCCTGTAAATTTCAGTCTCAGATTCATAATTATCTGAAGAAATATACAATGGCAAATTTTGATAACTATTTATGTATGTTAAATTTGCAATGCTCTGATTGTATAAATGTTCTGTCTGAAAAGGATTATTTTTAAAAATAAAATTAAGATTTCCTATATTAAGATACCAATAATTTCCCTGTGAAACAAACTCATATCCATAATAATTCACATTTACAGAATCACCTGAATTATTAAATGAACCCACAATAACTCCAAAAACACTTCCAAGCATAACAATTATAAGAATTACTCCAATAATTATCTGGTTCTTTTTTATTCTTTTTGCTTCATCTTTTTTTGATTTTAATCTTCGCATTAAAATAAATAATAATTTCACTATAAAAAGCTTACTCTAAAAAATTTTAATAATTTTATTTGGGATTTTTCCTGAATCATTGCAATGATAAACTTTATGAATTACCTGATTAAATTTATTTTTTAATCTTAAATTATTCTTTTTTAAAAGTTCTTTATTTTCAAAATTAACCTCAAGCTGAGGAGGTTTAAACATTTCAGGATAAGAATTAAAGCACATTTCAAACTCATTTATTCCTTTTTCAAGATATTCACTGTTTTTTGTCTCTCCAAATTCTTTATAACTATGATATACTCCGTGCATTCCAATGGATTTATTTAATAAACTAATTGATTCACACCATTTACTATTATTGGATATTGGTTCTCCCTGATATAGGGGGATTACCCAGATGATATTTGCATTATATTTATCAATCTCAGGACATTCAATGTTTGGATGTAAATCATCCATTTCTTTTGGAGAGATTAATCTAATTATAAATAAAATTAACAAAAGGAGAATAATTATGTAAATCACCCATTTTAATTTTTTATTCATATTCTTTTCAATGAAGGATTATTTTTAATATCTTCTAATTTGATAAAGTATTCACCAGGTCATTAAAAAAAGAAAAAAGAAAAGAAAAAATAAAATGTTTGCAATTAAGCTGTTTCTACAACCATTTCTGCACTAGTAGCTGAAGTTCCGACATACTTCTTAGAAGTATCAACTGTCTGAGTCTTCAAGTAAGTAGCAGCATTAACAGTATCTGCAGCATCATAACCAGCAACAACTAGAGCAAGTTTCCCAGTGCTATAAGCACCACTAAACCCTTGGATCAAGAATTGTCCTGAACCAACTCCAGTAGCATCTGTGAATGAAGCTCCGCAATAAGCACCACCTAATACAGTAGCAGCAGCTGAATTAATACAACTTCCACCAACTATAATCAAGTTCTTTGAACTTACTGATGATACTTCTGTATCCATTACTAAGACATCTCCTAAAGATGAACCTGCAGCTGTTACAGTTGCATCAGCAGATG
>CAZWUT010000049.1:0-5071 GCA_964636765.1 Candidatus Woesearchaeota archaeon
TTAGTCGGATTAGATGACAATGTCACAGATATCATAGGACCAACAGGAAATTCCGGGGTTAACAATATTTACATGATGGACTGTGAAATTCTTAATGGGGGCTGCTCAGTAGGGGATATTTTAAGCCTCAAAGTTTTTGATGAAGGTTCTGGATACTTTTCACAAATTCAAAATATTACAGTTACAGGAGCTGGTTTTGATTTAGTTAATAATTTAACACTAGAATCCCCTCCAAATTTTGTAAGCATTGAAGTAGATGATGAATTAAGTATTCCTGCAAATGAAATTAATCTTCTTCCTGCAACAACAAAAAGCATAACCTGCAGGGCAAGAATAAGAGAATATGAAGGGGAAAACAAACTAATTAATGCAAATTCAGAATTTTTTGATGCTTCATCTTCTTCATATGGAAGTCCAGAAGATAATAATGACCATTATACTAATTCAAGCTGTTATTTAAATTACTCTTATGGAACTAATGAAGAAGTGGAAGTTTTATGCGGTTTTGAAATTTGGTATTATGCAAACGCCCAAACATGGAACTGCACAATGAATGTCATAGATAACTATTCGATAAGCAGGCAGGAATCAGATATTTCTGAAATAAATGAATTGCTTGCTTTGGGGGTTGATTCTCCAATTGATTTTGGAGAGGTTGATGCAAACAAAGTTTCAGATGAAATAACAATGGAGATTACAAATTATGGAAATATCATGATGAATCTGTCATTAAGCGGATTCGGAGAAACAGAAGAAGATGGAAATGCAATGAATTGTGAATCCGGAAATATCTCAATTGAATATGAAAAATTCAATATTACAAATTCTAATTCAAGTGAAATGGTTCTTGATGAATTTGAAAATAATTACCAAAATCTGAGTTCTTCTGAAACCATTAAAAAATTTAATCTGGATTACAGGAAAAATGATTTGGTAAATGAAGCAACAAACGGAACCTACTGGAGAATATACATTCCAAAAAAAGTTTATGGAAGCTGTCAGGGAAATATTGTTTTTGGAGCAGTGCAGGCAAATGAAAATTAAAATGAAAAGCAAAACATCAGGAAAAATTATAAGAATGGTTTGGTTAGTCGGAGCATTTATTATTTTCAGTTCATTTGCATCTGCAGCAAATATAGGAATAAGTCCTGCAAAAATATACTTTGAAGATGTTTTAAGAGGAGGCCATTCTGAAAAAATTGTTACAATCACCATTGATAGTGAAGAACCAACAGAAGTCAGCATTATTCCAAGGGGTGAAATTGAAACATGGCTAAATTTTTCAGAAGAAACATTTGTTGTTTCAAAAGATAACCCTTATTATTTGAAGATAATTGTTGAACCAGATGAAGACATTCCAAATGGAAATTATTCTGGATTTTTAAGAGTTAAAATCTCTGGAACTAGTGAAACAATTGAAGGTCATGCAACAAGCGTTATCCAAGCTGCACTTGATTTATCTATAGAAGTTGAAATAACTGATGTAGAATATTCTGAATGTAAAGCATCTAAATTCTCTGTTGAATCTGCAGAAATTGGTGACCCTATTATTTTCAAAATGGAAATTTACAATCGGGGAAATATAAGGATGAACCCAAGAATATCTATAGATATTTGGGATCAAAACCAAATTGAAATTTTAAAACATGTTGAATACTCTAATAAAGAGATAATTCCCACAACAGAAGAAGAACTTGTTATAGAAGTTGATTCAAATCAATTTGAATTAGGACAATATTGGGCAGAAGTTTCTGCAATTGATTGCTATAATACACAAACCCTTACTTTTGATGTCTTAGAAATAGGTGCATTGAAATCAAGTGGAATTTTATTAAGTGTTGCAACCCCCCCTTGGATTAATGTGGATGATACAACAATTATAGAAGCCACTTTTAATAACAACGGAGAAAAACAA
Source organism: Candidatus Woesearchaeota archaeon (assembly GCA_964636765.1). GTDB lineage: Archaea > Nanobdellota > Nanobdellia > Pacearchaeales > GW2011-AR1 > MWBV01. The sequence continues at coordinate 1,916 of CAZWUT010000049.1, forward strand.
AGCAAAGCGCAATTCAAAGGAGAAATAACTCTTGGGAACAAAATTATCCAGATACTTGAAAGTGAAGAAGCATGGGTAGGTATTGGAGAATCAAATACTTTTAAATTTTATTTTACTCCAAAAACTCCTGGAAAATATATTGTTAATGGAAGAGTTTTTTATGACGGCAAAAGAACATATGAAAAAAGCGCTGTTATTAATGTCCGTGAAAGTGGATTCAAAATCAAATCATTAAAAATGCCCTTAATTTATCTTGTACTTATTATAGCAATTGCATTCCTAATGTATAGAATAAATAAAGAAAAAAAAGAACACTGGAAAAAAATGAGGAAATACAGAAAATGAAAAAAATAAGATTCACAATTTTGGTTTTAATGGGAATTTTTATTAGTTTAAATTTTATTGCAGGTGCAACAACATACCATTATGATTATAATTTTAATGCCCATTCTGCAAGATATATTTCTATAACAGAGCAAGATCTAATTTTAAGTATTGAAACTGGAAATGAGACCAATTGTTATTATGTTGAAGGATCTGGAACACCAAATAACCTTTTTGAAGTTTATGGAAAAAACCACCAAGTAACAATCACAAATCTTGAAGAAGGAACAAACAGATATTTTGTTATGTGCAAATATAACAATGGAGCAAATGGACCAATATGGGAATTTGTTTTTGAAACTTATTTAAAAATTTCAGGAACAGTATCTATAGAAGGCAGCGGACCAATGAAATCCGGAACATATAGTCTGGATTTGGTTACTTCAAAAATACCCCAAACAACTCCAATCCTTGAATATACTTTTGATAACTTAGTTTGGAAAAATATCCCTCTTGAAAGTTCTGGAACAAACTGGAAAGGATATTTAATAATTCCAAAAAATTCAGGAGAAGTAGTTGGTTCATTAAGATTTGAAGCTACTGATTTGGAAGGGGAAAAAGGAAAAATAATCAAAGGGGAGACAATTTTTTTAGTTGACACAATAAAACCTTCAACAATTGAAACAATTGAAGCCATTGGATATGTTGGACAGATAAGATTAAACTGGCATTTTGAAGAAGAAGTTTATAAATATAACATTTACAGGTCAAAAAATCCTCAAATTGAATATACTGATTTTTACAAAACTGCAAGTGGGAAAAAATTCACAGACAATGATGTTGTAAAAGGAGATACATATTATTACAGGGTTGCTGCAGTAGATGAAGCAGGAAACATAGGTGATTTGTCCAAAGAAATATATGCAACTGCATTATTTAATAATGAAAGCCAAGAAATCGGGGGTTTGGATTTCCAATTGATTGGAAAAGTAGACAATTTCATTACAGGAATAAATCTCCTTCTGGAAGATATTGAAATTATAAAGGATTCTGCAAAAACCTCTAATGAAAATGAACTTTTTGAAGAATTGAAATTAAATAAAGAAATTGACAACCAAATTTCAGAACTAAATTCTTTAAAAAGAGATGTTGAGAAATACAGATTTCAGGATTTAAGTGAATCTGAATTAGACAGCAAAATTAATTCTGCAAGTTTAAAAATGAACATAATAAAGAAAAAAATTCCAGAAGATCTGACAATTTTAGAAGAAGAAAGTTTTGAAAGGGAAATAACTGAAGAAAATCTTCAGAGAATTTTATTGCAATTCAAACCGGATTTGGCAGATTCGCAGCAAAACAGAATAATTAAAGAAACTTTGAAATTAATAGAAGAAAAAAATCTGAAAATCTTTACAAAAGCGTATAATCTTGAAGTGATTTATCTGGATGGAACAAAAAAAGAATTGACTTTTGTGGAGGAATCTTTAGAATCTGAACTTGAAAGGGCTTCTGAATTGTATATTGTAATGTCCCTTCCGGAAGGATTTATAGGAAGCAATTCAGATTTGAAATTATTTAATTTAAATTATGAATTTGTCCAAGGAGAGCCCGTTGTTTCATTTGGAGCAGATACAAAAAAGATTTCATATATTATTGATGAAAGAAGTGATTTAAATTATGTTGGGGAAATAATAATTTCTCCTGTAAAAATTGTAGAAGATGAATCAAAAATAACAGGGGCAGCAATTTCAGGATATGTGAAAAATGAATCTTTTGGAATATGGATTTTAATTATTTTCATATGTCTTCTTGTAGGATATTTTACTTTTATAAAATTCTTTTCAAAATCAAAAGAAGTTTTTATGCTGCTTGAAGACATGAAAGATTTAAAAAAACTTATAAGTGAAAATAAAAAAGAAGAATCAAATACCCTTTATAATTCAATTAGAGAAAAATACAAAAAACTATCTAAAAAGGAAAAGAAACTTGTTTTTGAAGAAATACAAAAAATTGGAGGGGGATTAAAATCAAAACAAGAATAATGTTAGGAATAATTTTACTGCTAAGCCTTATTAACTTTGGTTCTGCTGCACATTTTATAGTTGGAATTGCAGAGGACGCAAAAGACGGAACATCTGCAAACGGAAAAACAGTTGTTATGTGGAACCCTTCAAACGGATTAAATGATAATATTACAGATATTGTGGGGAAGTCAGGAAATTCTGGAGTTGATAATATTTATATGATGGATTGTGAACTTCTTAATGAAGGGTGTTCAGTTGGGAATATTTTAAGTCTTAAAATTTTCGATGAAGGAGACAACCATATTACAGAAATAGAAAACATTCTTATAACTGGCGTAGGATATGACTTAGTAAATAATCTAACATTAAATACTCCCCCTTATGTTAATTTAATTTACCCTTTAAATTATCAAAATATTTCATATTCAGAAATAAATATTAATTGTTCTTTTGGAGATTTAGATAATAATCTTGCAAATATAACTCTTTATGGAAATTGGTCAGGAGGGTGGCAGGTTAATGAAACATTAAATATTAATTCAGGAGAAACCTATAAAATTTTCAATAAACTTCTTGAGGACGGAGTTTATGAATATAATTGCCAGATTAAAGATGAACTTTCTGTTTCAAATTTCAGTGGACAAAATAACACTTTTATGATTGATACAATCTCTCCTGCAATCACATCAATAATTTCAAATGTTTCTTCTGGATGTGGTGCTTACTTTGAAACAGCAAGAATAACCTGTGAAGTAAGTGATATTCATTTGGAAAATGTTTTAATACAGGCACAGAATCTTTTTTTTGA
>CAZWUT010000050.1:0-5066 GCA_964636765.1 Candidatus Woesearchaeota archaeon
AAAAACAGGAAACTTCGGTTAATGGAGTTTATGCTACAGGAGATATCACAGATAATCCCTTAAAACAGGTTATAACTGCATGTGGAGAGGGTGCTGTTGCAGCAAATTCTGTTTATGAAGAAATAAACAAAGAGAAAAGATAAAAATGAAAAAACCAACAAACTTAAAAGAATTAATTGAAGAAGGGTACGCTTTTATAGCTAAACTTCCTAAAAAAAATAATTTTTCTATAGATAATTTAGATAATTTAGATGCTTATACGGTTCCATTAATTGCTCACGATTACGGAGCTAAAACACCGATTATGTGGAACACCTTGTATGAAAAATTGGGATTAAATATAAGAAACATAATGCTGGTTGTTAATCCTAAGGAAAATGCAGAAATTGTAATAAATGCTTTAAAATTAGACCCTAAATATTTAGGGGGAGGATTTGGAGTTGGCTGGAAAGAAAAATTAGGTTTGCTTGATGAGATAAAACCAGAAGATTTATCTTCTGTGAATATTGTAATTAAAAAAGATGGAAAACTAATTGGATATAATACAGATGCTGAAGGGTTTGTTAGGAATTTAGAGGAAAAATTTGATTCTATTGGAAAAAAATTAGAAAAAAGCAATATAATTTTATTTGGAGCAGGAGGAGTTGCAAAGGAAGTTGCAAGATTAATTGCAGAAAAAGGAGCAAACAGAATTTCAATTTTAAACAGAACTTATTCTAAAGCAGTTTCTCTTGCTAATGAACTTAATAAAAAATATGGAGAAATTGCCATTGGTGGGGGTGAAAATATTATTAGGGGTTATTTATTGAATTCTTTCATAATTCCAGATGCAGCAATTAATCTAACAGATAAAGGAAGTGATGGCTCTTTAAAAGAATATTCTGCATTTGCAACTGCAGATATTGGATGTGATAAAAATGCTGGAACCAATAATAATATTTCAAGAACAATCGCAAGAGAGTTAAAAAACTTGAATCCTGAAATTATAGTAGCAGATATAGTTCTTCCTAAAGATCCTCCTTCAAAAACTTTAGCAATTGCTAAAAATGAAGGGCTTGAAAATTTGATTGATGGTTTAGGGATGGTAGTTTATCAGGCTGTTCCTGCTTATATTAAAATTCAAGAAGCTAATCCAAAAAAACATGAAAAAAAATTATCTGAAAAAGAAGTATTAAAAATTTTTAAAAAGGCAGCTGGTTTTAAATAGAAAATAGAAAATTATTAAGCTGAAAATATAAATGAGTAAAAATAAGATAATAAAAAGGTTAAAAAAGGAGATGAATATAAAAGAAATATTAAAAAAAGATATTAAAAATGTATTGTTAAAGATAGATCATCCTGAGATAAATTCTAATTTAGTAAAGCTTGGGATGATAAAAGATATAAAATTAAAAAATGGCTTTGTTTCAATTATACTAGCGCTTCCTTTTCTAGAGATTCCAATTAAAGAAGACATTGTTAATCTTATAAAAAAATCTATAAATAATCTATATAAAAATTGAAATAAAAACCACTAAAATGGATGAAAAGGAAAAAAAAGGGTTTATGAAAATAGCAAGAGAAAGGTGGAAGATTTAAAATGCAAATTTTAGTTTTTACCTCGTCAAATTGTCCTCACTGTCCAAATGCAGAACGTGTGGTTAGAGAAGTTGCACCCGCTTATACTGGCTATAATGTGTCTCATAAGAAAATAAGAGCAGGAACTTCAGAAGGAAAAGAACTTTTTAATAGGTATGGAATTATGGGAACCCCTACTATTTTGTTTCTTGATGATGAAGATAATGAACTAAAAAGAATTGTTGGTACTCCAAGTGAAGGGGATTTAAGAAATAAAATAGAAATACTGCTTGGATTAAAAAAATCTTTTTTTAATAAATTATTTTTAAATAAGAAAGAAAAATAATAAAAAAAGAAGGATAATCTTAAAATGGCTTTATTCAAAAAAATGTGGGTTATTCTAGCAATTTATATTAATGATTGTTTATTGTTAGAAGCAACAAAAATATCTTATTCAGATAAACTTTCTCACATGACAAGAACAACTTTATCTTAAGTAAAATCCTCTAAGAAAATTTAAAACAACCCTTTATTTAAATAACTCTTTTAAATCCTCATTCATCTTTATCATCCTTAATTTTCCATTTCTTTCCTGTTTTTCAATTATTCCTCTTTCTTTTAGTTTTTCAATTATTCTAAAAACTTTTAATCTTGGAAGCTTAGTGGTTTGAACAATTTTTGCTTGACTAATTTCATTATTTTTTGAAATTAATTTTAATATTTCATATTCCTCTTGATTAAAAAGTTTTTCAATAAATCCAGAGTAATTTTTAAGATTTTTTTCTTTTTTTAAAAGTTTTCCAACCATAAAATACCCCATTAAAGAACCAACAAATAAACTAACAGAAGCAATTATTGGAATTAAAAAAGGGAGAGGGATTGTGCATGTCTGAGCTTCTCCACAAGAAACAACTCTTTGAGTATATAAAGAAGCAAGTGAAACTATTAAAACAAACCCTGCTATAATCATAAAAATAATTAATAAACTCTTGCTTTTTTTCTTTACATTCTCATCCATTTTCTTAAAAAAAACTTTGTTTCATTTTTTGAAACAAATATTTAAATATTGTTTCAGTACTATAATTATATAAAAAAGACTTTAAAAATTTAATGTTCAAATGAAAAAGGAAAAACAACTAAAAATACTTCTAGGGATTTTTTTAGTTTTACTTATTTTAAATTTATCTGGAATCTCTGCTCAAAATAATGAGAATATAATTTGTTCAACTTATATAACTGGTATTGGGTGTCCAAACTGTGCTATTACAGACCCTGCATTATTATCTGGATATACCTCGAAATACCCTAATTTAATAGTAATAGAATATGAAATTTATAATTTACGGGCAAGTAATCAGGATATTGCTAATCAATATTTTAAATCGTATATTCCAAATACGAGGGCTGGTGTGCCTCTGATAATATTTAATAAAAATCAAACTGGTTTAGGAAGATTTCAGGTTTTAGATTCTGAAGAAATAATTAAAAACTTGGATTCAAATGATTACCCTTTACCAGATGGCTTATCTATTAAGTTTAATGATTTAGACATTACAAATTTAAAAGGCAAAATAAAAATCTGGACACAAAATAGAGTTTTAATATCTGGGAATAAGGGAAATAATGAAATACTAAAAAAACTTTTAACAACAGAAAATATTTCATCTATTTTAGAAAATATTGATTTTGAAGAAATTGAACCCGAACCAGTATTAATTTCTGAAGGTCAAGTTGAATTTTCACATGCAATTAAAATAGATGGGTGGGTTTTGGAATGGAATGGAGAATCATTAGTTATAACAACAGGAGAAACAGATATTGATGACACAGAAGGAATAAATTACCTCACAAAATCCCCTTGGAAATTTTGGTATTGGATTTTAATTATCTCTGGTTTTTTTATTCTTTTATTTATTTTTTATAAATTTAAAATAGTAAAAAAATGCATGCGCATTTGTTTAACTGAGAAGGGAAAAAATTATTTTATTATTGGAGTTTCTTTATTGTTGTTAATTGGATTTTTCCTTTTAGCAAAAAAAATTCCTCATGAATCCTTAGAGAAATTAGGTTACACTTTGCCCTTACCGATTTTTACTATTTTCATTGCACTAATTGATGGATTCAATCCCTGTAATTTATTTGTGCTTACTTTTTTATTAGGACTTCTTATTTCAGCTTCACATTCAAGAAAAAAAATTTATACTATTGGATATACTTTTATTTTTGTTGTTTTTATTATTTACTTTTTATTTATGGCAGCTTGGTTAAATATTTTTAAGTACATTGGATTTATTACTCCTTTGAGAATTGCTATTGCTTGTATTGCTTTAATTGCAGGAGCAATTAATTGCAAAGAACTTTTAGCATTTAGAAAAGGTGTAACTTTGATGATTCAAGAAAAACACAAAGGACCATTAGTGAAAAAGATTGAATATATGAAAGAAATAATTAAAAATGGTTCAATCTCTGCCTTAATTTTAGCTTCAATAAGTCTGGCTGCTTTTGCTTCTCTAGTAGAATTACCCTGTACAGCAGGTTTTCCAATTATTTATACTGGAATCTTAACTGGAAAAATTTTAGCGAGTAGTTTATCTTATTACCTTTATTTACTTTTTTATAATTTCATTTATGTAATTCCTTTAATTGTTATAATTACAATTTTTGGTTACACATTTAAAGGAAAACAAATAAGCAAAAGACAAATGCAAATAATAAAATTCATTGGAGGCTTAATTATGATTTTGCTTGGAATTATTTTATTGATTAATCCTAGTTTAATTGGAATAGGTTTTGGATAATAGTTTTATTAATTTTTTAAAATAAGACTTAAAAACTACATTAAATATAAATTTAGATGAAAAAGAAAAATTGGATAACTTTTGTAATAATCTTGGTAATAATTTTTTTATCCGTTTTGATTCTCTCTTTAAAACAACATCCAAAAACAACAAAAGAAATCACAGAATGCATTGCCTCTCAATCAGCACTTTATACTCAACTCGGATGTTCTGCTTGCAAAAAACAGGAAAACTTATTTGGAGAAAATTATCAGTATCTAAATGTTATAGATTGTTTTTATGAACAAGAAGAATGCATAGAAAAACAAATCAAATATACCCCCACATGGATTGTAAATAACAAAGAATACATTGGTGTTCAGTCAATTGAAAAATTACAGGAGTTAACTAACTGTTAAAATGTTCTCAGAAACATTTACCCTCGGAAGAATTACATTATTAGCTCTTGCAGACTCTGTAAATCCATGTGCAATTGCTGTTCTTACAATGGTTCTTATCTCAATTCTTATTGCAAATCCTGAAAAAAAGAAACGTATTTTATTTGCAGGATTAAGTTTTGTAATTGCTGTTTTTATTGGATATATGGTTTACGGAACAATTATAATTCAATTTTTCAGGTTATTTGCAGAATTTCTAAGAAACTATTCAGGATATGTATATAAAGGCCTGGCAATACTTGCTATGTTAATCGGAGCATTAAATATCAAAGAT
>CAZWUT010000051.1:0-5033 GCA_964636765.1 Candidatus Woesearchaeota archaeon
TAAATTATCTAATTTTATATGTTGCACTAACTCTTGCAGTTATATCCAGTTCACTGGGTTCTATGTTTGCAACTGCTTCTTTAAGTGACACACAATCACCATATCCGCTGTCTTCATAGTCCACAGAACTTCTTGTGTAAATGTTCATAGGATAGTAATAATAGTCACTTACTGAAACTGATACAAGTTTTCCTACTTTTTTATTGAAACCTAATGCAACTGCTTCTGCTTTTACTCTAGCATCTTTTGAAGCAAGTTCTAATGCTTCTGCTTTGTATTGGCTTTGAAGTTCCTGGCTGAGTTCAAAGTTTATGTAACTTATTCCAGCACCTGAATCTACTCCGGCATCTATAACTTCGCTTATTCTATCAAAGTCATCTGAAGTTAATTCAAGTTTTAGGGAGTGAGTTGCCTTGTAACCATTATCCTTTCTTGTTCCATCATCCCAGATATAATCAGGATAAATATTGAAAGACTGGGTTTTTAATTCACTTCTGTCAAAACCTTCAAGTGCAAGCTGAACAATCAAATCCTCAAAGATTTCATTATTTGCATCTTTAGCTTCTGCTGAAGTGCTTCCGTTTGTTTCTATATTAAAATAAATTCCAATTATGTCAGGCGCTACTTCTATATTTGAAATTCCCTCAACAGTTACACTTTTCTTTGAATAAGGATTCATTGAACTTAATGTTGTTAAAGCAAGTAGTGCAATTATCAATATAACTCCAGCTATAATAGAAGTTATTATTATTGCTCTGTTGTCTTTTTTCATTTTAACCTCCTTACAACTTTATTATTGTAAGATATTTTAACATATATTTTATAGTATATAAATAATACGAAGAGTTCGAAGAGGATTGAAGTTATTGGTTTTTTGGGTGTCTACAACTTAAGATGAAATTGGTTTGTTGTAGACGTAATATTTAGGTGTCTACAAAAAAGGAAAGTTTTATAAATTGTGGTCACCTTTATAAGTTATGTATGTTGAAAAAAGAAAATCTGGAAAAGCAGTAAAGTATTATTTAGTTCATTCATATAGAGATGGGACAAAAGTAGAAAAAATAAGAAGATATTTGGGGAGCAATCTTTCAAAAGAAGAATTAAATAAAAAGCTAAATAATTCTAGAAAAATAATCTTGGATTTGATAAAAGAATTAAACACAAAAGTTTTCTTTTTTTCCCTTACAAAAAAACAAATTGAAGTGCTAAATAAATATAATGATAAGATTTCTGTTTCTCATTTCTCTGAAAAAGAATGGAGAAATTTTACAGAAGATTTTGTTTATAATACTAATGCAATTGAAGGTTCAACTATTAGTGAAGAGGAGGTTCCAGAAATCCTTAATAAGAAAAAAGCTGAAAATGTAGAAGAAATTGAAACAAAAGGGGTTGCAAAAGCAGTTGATTATATAAGAAAAACAAAGGAAGATTTATCTCTAGATCTTTTATTAAAATTGCACAAATTGTGTTTTGATGGTTCAAAGCCATTTGCAGGAAAGTTTAGAGATGTTAATGTGGTTGTGAGAAATTCACGTGGAGAAATTTTACATTCTGGAGTTCCAAAAGGAGAATTAAAAGAATATCTTAAAGATTTTGTTGAATGGTATAAAGAAAATAAGGATAAATTTAAACCACTTGTTTTAGCAGCAATAATCCATAATCAATTTGAGCATATTCATCCTTTTCAGGATGGAAATGGAAGAGTGGGAAGATTATTATTAAATTTCATCCTATTAAAAAATAATTATCCTCCAATAAATATTCTGCTTGAAGATAGATATGATTATTATCAAACATTACAAGAATATTCTAAAAAAGATAACTTAAAACCAACTTTAGAATTTTTAATAGATCAATATAAGAAGACATTAAAAGAGGTGTCTACAAAAAAGAGGAAATAGGGAAATTGTGGTCACCTATTTTTATAAGAGAATTGACATAGGCAATATTTATATATTTCTTACACCTCTATTTTTTATGAAAAAAAGAGAGATAATAAGACAGGCAATTATTAATGCATTAGGAACAGCTGTTTATGTTATTGCTATTGCTTCTTTTATGTATTTTGGAAGTCAGGGAGTGTTTGGAGAAAATCCAAGTATTTTTGTTCCAATAGTTATGCTTATGCTTTTTGTTTTTTCGGCAGCCCTTACTGGATTTTTAATTTTTGGAAAACCAATTATGTGGTATCTTGATAATAAAAAGAAAGAAGCTATGTCTTTGCTTATTTATACTTTAGGAATCTTTTTGATAATAATTTTGATTGCATTATTGCTCTTTATTGGATTTAGTAGATAGGTTGTTATTTTTTTTAGTTTTTCTTAAAGAATGAATGAACAACAAAATTCCAAAGATAAATACGGGGAAACCTAAGAGAATTACCATTCCCGCATCACTCCAGACAAAAAATCCTATAATTAACATTAATCCATACCAGCTCATAATTATTATTCCAGAGATTTTTTCATTTGTCCATAAAAAGTAATATCCTATCATGAAAATAATAAATAAAGTATAAATCATAAAAACACCAAAAAATCCTTCTGAAAATGGATGGATGATCTCTTCAATAAAAATCATTATGTAACAAATAAAAGAAATTGTTAATAGGATTTTTAATATAATTAGGGAGATTTTACGGAAAGAAGATTTCATGATTCTGTATAGTGTTTAAAGTTTATATATTTACTTTATAATTTTTTCCAATTAACCAAAGAAACAATAGTAATAGCTACTAAAGAACCAATCAAAAACCATAACCAAAAAGGTGTTACGTGTGCGATTGGAATTAAATCTGTTGGTTGAATTGAAGGAGAGGATATTCCAGGAGAGACTTCCATTAATTTAGCTCCTCCTTGCACAGCCACATCTTCTATGGCATAAACTGCATCATTTGCTGTTGTTGCAGCTTGTCTAACTCCATTTCCAATATAATCTGTTGAGGCAGTAAGTCTTCCATAAACCCATGCAACAAAAGTTCCTACTCCCGTTAATATAAATGCAGGAAGAATTGATTTAACTTTTTCAGAGACAGATTTTTTATGAGAGATGATTATTGATTTTTTTGAAAGTTCATACATAATTATTTTTTTGCCTTTTTTACTCCAGAAGAAGTTTTTTCTTTTTTGAATAAAACCAGATGCCAATAATTTTTTTATGTTGTATTCCATTGTGTTCATTGGAATTTTAAGTGCATCAGATAAATCTTTTTGTGATGCTTCTTTTGTTTCAGCAAGATAGTTGATAATTTTCTTTGAGGTTTTGCTGGAGAGGACTTCAGCTATTGATTTTGATTTTTCATCGTCTAAAGAGATTAGGATGTAGTTGTCGTTTGGCATATTTCACATAGGGGAATATTATTTATAAAGATTGGGAAGGGTTCAAATGGAATGGAAGTTATATATGATGGGTGAGAACAGAAGGTGAGATTTGGGTTGGAGTTATTATTCATTTATTATTGCTTCTGTAAAATCAATTGGATGTTGTCTATCTCCATTTGGATAAAAAATTAATTCTCCATTATTTCTTTCTACAAATCCATAATCCATTGGAGGGGTTTTCTTAAAATCTTTAGAATTCTTAAAAGCAGCATATTTTATTTTTCCATCAATTGCATGCATAAAATGATAACCCTGATGAATTATATTTTCATTAGTTTTAGAGATTCCATCAACTTCTTGAACCAAACTTGTTAAATCCTTTGGAAAATCTCCTTCAAAAACTCTTGATAAAAACCTCATTTCAGAGATTCTATCTGGAGCTACAAAATAATAGTCCTGGTTAGCAAATTCAAATGTGTTATTATTTTTCCATTTTTCTTTTTCATCTTTTGGTACTTCATTTACGCAAGGTCCTATAACCTGCTCTCCAAAACATTCAAAATCTCTTTGCATTTCAAATCCAGATGGTTTTCTAAAATTAATATCCCATCGTCCAAGAACTCCCACAGGTTTACCTTTTTTTAAAGAATATTGTGCTATTCCTGCTGGTCCAGCATAAGATGCCCATTGTGAAAGAAGTGTTTCTTGAAGTTTAAAAAAAGTACTCAGTGTTTGAAATTCCTCTTCAGGACGAACTATAACTGGAGACAAAAAATTTGCATTATAGGCAAAAATGCTCTCTTGGAAAGAAAGAATATCTAATTCATGAGTAACTATTTTTGCTTTTTCCATAGTTTATGCATAAAATTTGATTTTAAAAGGATTTATATTTAAAATAACAATAATTTCATAGAGGGGATGCCGAAAAAGAAAAAAGTTAAAAAGAATTCTATCTAATTAATACTATGAAAATGCCAGGAATATTAGGATGCCTTGGGCCGGAAACAACTGCAAAGATTTACTTAGCTCTGGCTATGCAGGAAGGGTCTAAGGATTATCCGTGGCATACTTATTTCTAATGTTTCGTTTCCAAAGTGCTTGGAAGAAGATATAGGTGCTAAAGGGGAAAATCCTCAATTGATCTTGCCTTATTTGATTAAATCTATTAAACAATTAGAATTAGCTAAAGTGGATTTTATTGTGCTTCCATGTAATACACTTCATTCTTTATTGCCTGAATTAAGAAATAAATCAGAGATTGAAATTGTTGATCTAATTGAAGAAGTATCAAATAGGATAAAAGAAAATTATAAGAAAGTAGGGATTCTTTGCACAACCAAAACAAGAGAGGAAGGATTATATGATAAACATTTGGAAGATATAGGAATTATTTATCCTGATGTAGATGAACAAAAAAAGGTATCTGATATAATTATAAAGATTATAAGAAAAAAAGAGAATAATGAGGATAGAGAATATTTGAGTTATTTAATAGAAAAGATGAAAAATAAGGGTGCAGAAAAGGTAATTCTTGCGTGTACTGATTTGGCAAATCTTATTAGTGGAGAGGATACTTTGGATACAACGCAGGTGTTGATTGATTCTATAGTTGAGAGGATGAGGGGGTTGAAGTGATAATGTTTTTATAGTTTGAGAGAGTGGGAAGAAGGTTTATGCGTTGCAGTTGGGGGAGATTGTTGAAAGATTTTTAGG
>CAZWUT010000052.1:0-1853 GCA_964636765.1 Candidatus Woesearchaeota archaeon
TAAGAAAGAATGGGTCCTTTTATTTTAATGAATTAAATGAAGCTTGGAGTGAGATTATTTCTTGTTCGGAAGAGAATTTTGTTGAAAAGAAAATAAAAAGTGAAACTTTAAATTTTATTAATGGACTGGTGGAAAAGTTGCCTGAAGAACAAAAACAAGTAACCTATATGAGGTTTTGGCAAAGCAAGAAATTTAAGGAGATAGAAAAAGAAACAGGGATTGGAGGTGATACTTTAAGATCAAGAATGAGATACGCTCTTATTAATTTAAGGAAACTATATTCTGAAAGTAGTAACATTTAAAAGTAATAATAAACAATTTTTAGTATGGCTCAAGATACAAATATTCCTGAAATGAATCTGGATAATAATTATAAGCATAAAAAAACTGATGTTCCTGATCCTTCTGAAGCAAAGAAGGAAATGGAAAAAACAAAAAAAGAAATTGAAAAATTAAAGGCTTTTATTCTTAAGAAATATTCTTTTATACAATCTATAGCAATTTTGCCTCCGCAGGCAATTAAGACTTTTATTGAAGAGGAAGTTGATGAAGGTCTTCCAAAAGAGCAATTAGAAAAGTTATCAAAGAAAATTCATATTAATTTTATAATTCCTGATGATGAAGCCAAAAAAATTCCTGAAATAAAAAAAGCACTTATTGAACAGATTGAAAAAACAAAGCAGGATATCTGGATTTATATAAGAACTCCTTCAGAAATCTGGGACCTTTGCACAGATTCTAAATTTGAGATTTTTGCAGCAATTGCAATGTCTTTTCCTGTTCATGATACTGGTTTTTTAGGGGCATTGAGAGTTGCAGAAATTCATAAATCTCTTGTTTTACAAAAATTTGAGAAATATGTTGTTTCTTATGTTCTTGGAGGAAGTTTGATTACAGGGGAAGCTGTTAAAGAATCTGATGTTGATGTTTTTGTGATAATTAATGATACTGATGTAAAGAGAATGTCCCGTCTTGAATTAAAAGAAAGGTTAAGGGGAATTATTTATCAATATGTTGGTGAAGCTGCTGCTATGGCAGGAGTTCAAAATAAACTTGAACCCCAAATTTATTTATTGACTGACTTTTGGGAAGCTGTTAAGGATGCACATCCAGTGATGTTTACTTTTATAAGAGATGGTGTTCCAATTTATGACAGAGGGACTTTTATGCCCTGGAAAGCTTTGCTAAGAATGGGTAAGTTAAAACCAAGTCCTGAAGCTATTGATATGTTTATGTCTATGGGAGACGAAGTTATTCCAAGAAGTAAAAGAACTTTATTAAGTGAGATTTTTACAAATATTTTTTGGGGCAATACAACTCCTGCCCAGGCCATTTTAATGCTTAATGGTTGCCCGCCTCCAAATGCTAAGAAAGAACTTCTTAGAGATTTTAAGAAAGAATTTTATGATACAAAGATGATTGAAAAGAAATATATAGATCATCTCGAAAAGGTTGTTCAGACTTGGAGAGATTATGAGCATGAAAAGATTAAAGAAATTTCAGGAAAAGAAATTGACCAATTTTTAAAGGATACTGAGAGTTTTATTAAAAGATTAAAAGAATTGAGAAAAGATATTGAAAAACAATTCCAGGAAAAAACCATTGAACAAATTTACAAAGATACTTTTGATTTATTGAAAATAATTACAGAAAAAAATTCTCAGGCTGCAATTATAGAAAGTTTTGAAAAAGATTTTGTTAAGAAAGGAAAGTTCTCAGCACAGCATTTAAGAATTTTAAAGGATGTTGTCAAAGCAAGAGGAGATTTCAAGAGAGGAAAGCTGAATGCACATAAGGTTGATACAATAAGAAAAAACGCCTCAATTGACTGGCAGATAAAAGAAAGTGTCCGG
>CAZWUT010000052.1:1863-4884 GCA_964636765.1 Candidatus Woesearchaeota archaeon
AAGCACATTGTTTCAGCAAGAACTGAATTTAAGAGAGGAAAACTTAATCCTCATAAAGTTGACATGGCAAGAAAAGATGCAGGTGTTTTAACTAATGATTTAATTGAATTTGCACAGAGAAAAGATTTGGCTTCTTTGGAAAAGGGGAAAATGAGATTAAAATATAAAGATGGAATTGCTGAATTATTATTTTGTAATGGTCAGAGTTTTTTATTTAAAGATAATGCAGTTTTCAAAATTACTTCTAAATTAGAAAAATCTAATATGGATGAGGTTTCTAAATCTGTGGATAGTCAGAAGAAGAAAAAGGATATTGAACTTAGTCCTAAGATTTTTGAAGTTTTGAGGAAAGAATTGAAAGATTTTGAGATTGTTTTGTAAAATGTCAAAGAAAATTGAATTAAGATTGGGAACTTCAAGTCAAGAAGAGTTTGAGATAAAATCCAACCCAAAATATTTTGATAAGCATGTTATTATAGAGGAGAAAAATCCCAGAAATGTTGTTTCTTATCACAAGATTTTGTTTAAAGCGTATCAAAAAGCCATGAAGGAAGGTTTCAAATCAAATGAATTAAAAGATTTTTATGTCAAACATCCTAACCAAGATTTTGCTTATGTTGCTTAAGATTGTTTTGTAAAGTAATAATCTTTAAAAATAAAGTTTTTATTTGAAATTTATGGTTTAGAGAAAGATGAAGTTAAAGGTTCAGATTTAAATAACTGGCTTAGAGATGCTTATTATGTTTCAACAGACAGAGAAGTTAAAGATTTAAATGAGAAATTTGCAGAAGAATTTCCAGGTGCAAGAATAATAAAACCTTCTTTAAAAAAATGTAATATTAACAAATTTCACAATAATTTTGATTTGAAAAAATATCTTATTTCTTTGAATTAAAAACCATCCCGCTTATCCAGGCTATTAATGCACCAATTCCTGCATTTATTGCAGGTGATAAAACTAAATTAATATATAACCCTATTTTCATAAATGTCTGAGCCATTGCAACATCTGCACCTGCTTCTGCTGCTTTTTGAAGTGCTTCTGCTATTTTTTCAGGAAAAAAGTAAAATGTGATTAGTCCGATAATTGCACTTACAAATCCTGTTATTAATCCTGCATATGCTCCGTATTTTGCAATGTCGTTTGTTTTTGAAGGGATTTTTTGTTTAATTGCTTTATATCCTATTAATCCAAATGCAAAGATTGTTAAAGCAGTGCTAAAAATCCATGAGGGAAATAATTTGTCAATATAAGAATTAACTGATAAAATTAAATCAAGCAAACTGTATCCTACAAGAATATATACAGGAATTTCAATTAAATCCCAGATATCATCAAAATCCCTCTTTTTTTTACTGGGCTTTTTCATATTAATATTGGGTAAATGGATTTTATAAGTTTTTTGGGAAAAGAGGGTTTAATCTAATTTCTTTAATTTAACATATTCATTGAAATTCTCTTTTGTAAAATATTGTTTCATTAATTTATATGCAATGAGCATATCTGAAATCTCTTGTTTTTTTGGACTTTTCATTAATTCATAAATCCGATTTTTATTTTTTTCTTTATTGTTTGAGCCATATAATTCTTCAAAAAAATCAACAAATTTTTCCAGATTTCCTTTTTCTATTTCTTTCTTGTAATTAAGATAATCAAGATAAGCATCTCCAAGAATTTTAATGGAATTTTCTTTTTGTTTTAAAATATTTACTATAGAATAAATTAGGACTTTTTCAGGAGTCATTTGAATGTTCTTTTGCCATGTTTTTAATGCTATTTCATAAACTATCTTAGAAGTTGATTTAATCTCTGAATTCATTAAATTTCTAATTTAAAGTTCTATAAAAACATTTATTTAGTGGATTGAATAGTTTCTTGTATGAGGTATTTATTTATTTTAGGAAGAAATCCCGGATTGTCAATTGCAGAAATTAAGTCGTATCTGATTAAAGAGGAAAATCAGATTTTATCAGATAAATTAATTGAAACAGGTTATTTTGTTGATTTAAAAAATCCATTAAATGATGAAACAATAGACAGGCTTGGAGGTTCAATTGCAATCGGAAGTGTTTTGGAAACAATTGATAATCTGGATAAAATTAATATTTATTCCGGAAAGGAAAATAAATTTAATTATGTTATATGGAATTTTTCTGAAAAAACCGAGGCTGTTTCAGATTATTTAAAAAAAAGATTTCGTTCTGAGAAATTAAAACCTACTGAAAAGAAAATTAAATATTCAATGGAATTGCAAAATGGAGAAAAAGCTCAGGCAGTTTCTTCAAAATCCATTGGTGAAGAATATTTTGTTTTTGAGGGTTTTTTTGGAAGAATAATTCAGAAAAATGATTTTGCAAGCATTGAAAAGAGAGATATGGAAAAGCCAATAAGAAGGGAAGATTTAAGCATTTCTCCAAGACTGGCAAAGATTATGATTAATCTTTCTCAGGTTAAAAGCGGTTTCAGACTGCTTGATGCTTTTTGCGGGATTGGTGTTATTTTAGAAGAGGCATTGCTGCAGCATATAAAGGTTATAGGTGTTGACAGAGATTATAGGGCAGTTGAAGGCGCTAAGAAAAATTTAGAATGGTTTGGTTTTGATAAAGTTAATTATACAGTTGTTTGTGAAGATTCCTCAAAGGTTAAAATTGAAAAAGTTGAAGGCATGGTTAGTGAACCGGATTTTGGGGAGACCCTGAAAAAAATTCCTACAAAAGAAAAAGCAGACATAATGATTAAGAGATTTGAGGATTTAATGATTCTTGTTCTGAATAATGTTAAAAATTATATTAACGGAAGAATTGTTTTTTCAGCACCTTTTATAAGAATTGGAAAGAAAAGAGTTTTATGCAATTTCAACAGGATTTCCAGTAAAACAGGTTTGAAAATGCTTGAACTTCCCATCCCTGAATTCAGAGGAAACCAGATTGTCGGAAGGCATATAGTTGTTTTTGAGAGGAATTTCAAGTAAAAAGCTTTATAAATCATTTTTCTTGATAATTAACATGGTAAGCGGAAAA
>CAZWUT010000053.1:0-4818 GCA_964636765.1 Candidatus Woesearchaeota archaeon
CCTCACCACCACTAGAAGTAGTAGCATCCGGAGATGTAATATATACATCAGCAGCAACTTCGTCACCATGGTAAATTAACTTAACACTGTTTTGCCCTGAACTTGGTTTATCCCAAAGAATTTCAGTAGCAAGAGCTGAGTAAGTAAAGTCTCTCCATACATCAGTTTCACCAATTTCAGTAGATGTAGCATCTGCATGTGATGTAGCAATACTACTAACTTCTACTTCAGGGGTGCTTGAACCATCCCAACCTAATGTTACATTAATCCAGTCACCAGTTGAAGAACTTCCTTTGTTTCCATTCTTGTCTTCTTCTTGCATAACTAACTCGAAAGTTGTCGAACAATTAGCAGCTGTGAGAAGAACTGGGGCGGTAGTTGAATTATATGTCAAAGTTCCAGTATACAATTCTCCTGTATTCCAAGTTGTAGCAGCATTAAACGCCGCACAAGCTGCAGCAGCATTAGCATAACCGCTTGTGCCATTTTGAGTCATAGCTGTATTATTCACCCAAGGCAAGTAAACTGTCAAACCCTCTTCAGAATACAAGGTATGGAAATTTGTATCATCTGAATTGTTAGTAAGGATTACAGTTTTCGCTGTTCTTGATACATTATAAAGCTTTATTTCTGCATTACCTATTGAAATTGTATCTTGGTTTTTAGCTCCTGACTTTTTAGTTGCCCAAGCACCATTTTGATAATATTGAAGGTCTGTTTTATTTGTTATTGTGCCTTCTAAAACAAAATTGGTAAATCTTGCAAGATATGACTCAGCATCACTTCCATCACTCCATGAAATCACAAAGTAATCATCTGTGTTTTGGTCAAAGGTTAGGTTTCCACCTCCATTTGCTGCAGGTGCCCTAGTCACTATTAAGTTGTCAGAATCTTTTCCGAGAGCTGTATAACCTGCGCTGTCTCCATATAAAATGTTTATATCAGATTCACCATCTTTTAATGGGAAATTTTCAAGAACAGCATAAGTGTCTCCACCTTGCTTAACTTCAATTGTTTCTGTAGCAGGATATGTTAATCCTCCGTAAGATAAACTAACTGCTTCAAATCCAGGCATTGTTATTGTAGAATCTTCTGCAACAAATAAATCATTATCAGCAGCCCAGGCAAGAGTAATTGTTGCAAGAGTATTTGTTGCCATATTACTCAATGTTCCAACTAAACCTGAAATTGCTTCATCATTTAGTTGTACATCAGCTCCAGTAGTAATCTTTAATTTACCACTTCCAATGCTGAATTCTACTTGGTTTGAACCTCCCTGATAATTTTGGACAATTACTTCTTTAACACCAACATAAGAACCATCAGAAAGTTTTTGTGTTTCTGTAGCTCCTAAAAGGTTTGTAGTCTCTCCATTAACAGAAAGTTTAACCTTGCTGTTTGTAGTATCAAAAATACTTGCACTAACAGTATAAGTTGTTCCTCCAACATCAATTGTCTTTGTTTCTCCAGCTGCAAGTGTTGTAGATGCAGCAGAATCCAATAAAGTCAATGTTGTTGTAGTATTTGATAATACATAATAACTCTTGCCCATTAAAGGCAATTCAGTTGTAGGCATATCTGTTACTAAAAGTGTATCCTCAAAAGTCAAAGTGTATGTTAATACATTTTGAGCAGAAGGGATTTTTATACCAACAGTTGGCTCATCAGATGCATAATCATTATCCTCAAACATGCTCAATTGATTAGCGGCTCCAATTGTAATCTTTTGCGTATAGTCAATTTCATCGTTATCATCATCAATGTATTTTCCAGGCGCTAAAAGAGTAGGCAATTCATCTTCATCTAAACTTGAAGAAACAACTTCAGTTATATTGTCACCTAAGTGAAATTTAGTTGAAGTCTTTTCAAATTTAAAAGAATCTCCTCCTTCTACAACTGAACCTCCGGTTCCCATTTCATTTTGCAATCCAGTCTGAATGTTTCCAGCCTGAACTAAGTCCAGAGATGATACTCCGGTTCCAGTACCGTAAACAATAGCTACATTAGCTGTTCCGGATTGAATAAATGGTGCAGGATAATTAGCAGCAGCTGCAATTCCTAAAGTCATACTAGCCATTAATGCACTAGCAGCGATTGCAGATATTTTTCTAAAATTTATTTTCATTATTTTTAACCTCCTTTCATTTGTATGAATTATGTTGTCTATGACAACCTCTTTATTCCAACTTAATAGCTATAGGGGAACTATTGTGTTGAAATTCTTAAGGTTCTTCACTTGTTTTTAACAAGCTTTTATCCCTATAAGAACACCCAAAGGTGTAATTATGATAATTGAATTTCCTTTAAAAACCTTATCTTATATTTTTTCGGTTCTATTCATTAATTTTGCTTATTTCAAGGTTTTATTTATAAAAGTTGTGTTACTATTAAAATATTAAAACACAATTAAATACCTCTTAAACGAAACATTTATTAATATATGGTTACTTTTTATAATATATATTAAAATTGAACATATATCTTTAGTATATATGTTTATATACCGACGATAAAATTTAAAAACAAAATGGCAAGAACAAAAACGCGTGAAATTACAATAAAAGAATCAAAAGGAGGTTTTTCAATTTTTAAAGATGTAAAAATTTCTAAAAAAGATTACAATTTCTCAGGGCTTTTGGCTTTAAGACAGCTTTTGAATAATGAAAAAGCAAGAATAATCCATGTTATTAAAACTCAAAAACCAAATTCAATTTATGATTTAGCTAAAAAATTAGGAAGGGGTTTTAAAGCAGTAAATGATGATTTAAAGCTTCTTGAAAGGTTTGGTTTTGTTGAATTAATTGCAGAAAAGCATAAAAATAGAACAAGACACAAACCTCAAGTTGTTGTTGATTCTATTACAATAAATATTCAAATTTAATAATAAATATTTGCAAATATTTCTATATCTACACCGCTTTTACTAAATTCCTGGTTTGCCCCCCGATAATTATCTTTATTTCTATCAAAATCACCTTTAATAATTTTTAAAAGTGGTTCAGAATCAGCTAAAATAACTAATTCATATCCTTTTTCAGGAGATTCTTCACCAACAGGCCAACTTTCTTTTAAAATCTCTTCAAGTGTAGTGTATAAAACATCGCATGTTTTTTTATTATCTAAACATATTGAATTTTCATTTTTTTCACATTCAAAAATCAATTTTTGAATTGTAAGTGTTTCTCTGTTTGTCTGACACGAGGTTGTATATTGTAAAACTGCCTGTATAAATCCTGAAACTTCATAACTTTGCAATTCTTCATTTTCTGATTTTTTTAATGATGAACTTAAGAAAATCAATAAAATTACTGCTACAATTATAAGAATAATTGCAAAACCTACCATTTCTTCCTGAGCACGGGTTTTTTTATTAATTAATCTCATTCTACATCCTCATAATTAACAAAAATCTTTGCTAACTCACATTTATTTTCAATTTGATTTCCATTTCTTTCTTTTCTGCAAAATGCAACAAAATTTGAAAAATCCCCGCTTATATCTCCTTCTCCAAGCTGTATGTAATTGCAATCAGGATAATTTTCTAAAGTGCATGGAATTTCTCTTGTTTGTTTAGGGCAAATAATTCTTATTTCTATATTTAATTCTCCCCAAAATTTATCATAATCCTGAAGATTCTCTTTTAACATCATTACCTTATCCATATCAACACAGTTTGTTTTTCTTGTGCCAAAGGCTTCTCCACATGAAAATTCCGGTGAATTAGACAATTTAGTAACTAAAAGTTTTGAATTTTCTTCCTGAAGCAATTCAGCTTTTCCTTTTAATCCAGATAATCTTATTGTTAAAGCCAGCATACCCACAATAGCAAAAAAGATTGTAACTGCTATTAACATAAATGCCATTTGCTGTATTTTAAACTGCCCAAAATTGTTTTTTACCATAACCTGCACTCCTCATTTTCATTTTTTTCCTGAATTTGTTCAGAAAGAAAGGCTAATTGCATTAGTGAATCTGAATTATAAAAATTTCTTGCAGAACTCTGAAAATTTATCAAATCACTTTTCATTGATGAAGTGCATCCTGTTTTAAGAGTCAATAAATTAATTTTATTTTCATATAATTCGCTTAATTTTTGGGTTTTTGTCATTAACCTGTCTAATTGACATTCATAAGTATATTCATCAGAGAAAATTCCAGCATACATCAAAGAATCATCTGAAAAACTAATTGTTCCTCTGTTTTTTTGAATTTTTTTATTTTCATAATAAACTCTTATGTCACAAAGAGAATTAAACGGCGGGCCAAAACAAATATTTATTCTTTCTTCAGGACAATCTTCAGGTTTGTAAAAAAGATTTGCCTGATTTAATTGCATGATTTCTTCTTCAATATGTTCGGGTGCATTAATAAAACAATAATTGTCGTTTGCAGAAGTCATGTAAATTAAATCTGAGACTTTAAAAGGAAAATTAAATGGTTTTGAAAATAAATAAAATTTTTTTCCTTCAACCACATTTTCTGAAAAAATATATTTATTAACAATATCTGATTCAATATCTGTTTCAGTCCATTTTCCATAGATTTTTTGCGAGACTTTTATTCTCTGGCTTCCATATCCACTTTTGTTATTACAATTTGGATAAATTCTTGTTTCTGCAGATGTAGTAAAATAAGATGTTCTTCCTGATTCAAAACCAGTTTCTAAAGGGTTTAATATAACTCCTATTGTTTTTGCTGCTTCTGCATCCTGAGAAGTATTTTCAATTCCTGTAAGTTTTGTAATTGCAAAAATAGCTAAAAATAAAATAAAACCCCCTGCAATAATTGCAAAAATCCATCCAAAAGACATTTGCAGGG
>CAZWUT010000054.1:0-4775 GCA_964636765.1 Candidatus Woesearchaeota archaeon
CTCATCTTTTAAAATCCTGTCCTGAATTCTTCCTGGAACAAGATAATCTGCATCCACTACTTTATCTACCAAATCCCTGAAACAATGATTGCACATATTATTTTCAATGTCTGGTTTAAGATGAAAATTATTTGAATCACATTCTCGAATTAGTTTTAAATAATTACTCATATGCTCTACATTTTTATCCTTAAGAATCATATTTTTTATTAATAAAAAATATTTTTAATGATTATTGTTCTGGAGTCAAATAAACAATCTTTTTGAACATCAGTAAGTTTTATAAATCAATTTTCATCTGAATTCACATGGTTGGTAAAAAAATAAATGAAGAACTAAAAGGTGAAGAACTTGAAACTGAAGCTGAAAAAGAATCTTTAAAAACTGAAACTGAGCTTTCCAAAGAGGATAAATTAAAGGCTTTAAAGGAAAAAGCTGCAAAATTAAAAGAAAAAGTAGATGTTACAACAACTGAAGAACTTAAAGAACAGGTTAAAATCAAGAAAAGAACTGAGATGCTTATTCCTCTTGAGGATTATGTCAAGGCAGGAATTTACCTTGGAACAAAAGTTGTTACCCCGGATATGAGACCAAATGTTTATAGAAGAAGGGCTGATGGGTTGGCTATTTTTAATACAGATTTAATTGATGAAAAATTAAAAGAAGGGATTGAATACTTATCAAAATTCAATTCTGAAGACATTATTTTAGTATGCAAAAGACAGGCAGGCTGGAAAGCTGCAATGAAATTTTCTGAATTAACAGGAATAAAAACATTTACAAAAAAGTATCCCGCGGGAGTTTTAACAAATACTTCATTGCCTGATTTTTTTGAAAATGAATTAACAATTGTAACAGACCACTGGCTTGATAAAAATGCGCTTAATGATACTTTAAGGGTTAATAAAAAAGTTTTAATGATTTGTGACACAAATAATTTTTCAAAAGGTGCTGACCAGGTTATAATTGGAAATAATAAAAGTCCAAAGAGCTTAGGTGTTATTTTTTACTTGCTTGCAAGAGGATTTATGAAAGCAAAAGGAATGGACACATCAAAAGTCCCTGATTTGGAATGGTGGACAGGCGAATTGGATGAACAGGAAAAAGGTGCTAGCAAGGGTGTTTGAACTTAAGTGCAATAATTCTTAAAAAGATTATTTAGGTATACAAAGAATGGTTTCAACAGACTTTATTTATTTAATGTTTCTTGCAATTTTTTCGGGATTAGTTTCCTCATGGATAGGCAAATTTTGGGAAGTTTACACATTTGAAAAACCTTTAAAAAAAAGAGGAATCAATCAAAGAGGAAAATTATTTGCAATAAGAATGATATTTGAAGCTATACTTTTTTTATTTTTTTTATTAATTTTTTATTTAATTTCACAATAATTTTATAACATCTTATTTATTATATAATCTATGCCTAGAAAAAAGAGAAAATCCAAAAGAATTAAAAAATTTAAGAAAAACTTAAATATTTTTTTAGGAACAATAATATTCCTTCTTCTTATTGGAAGTGCATTTGCTATTGATTTGATTTTTGGGCTTGGCTTTATAATTGCTTTTTTTCTTTCTGTTTATAACAGAATTTTGGAAAGAAATTTTTTAATTCCAGTATTTATTTTTATAGGTGCATTAATTATAAGATATGCTTTATTTGCTCTTTTACCAAATGTATTAAATGCCCAGAATTATTTTAGTTTAGGAATTGCATTAATTTTATTTTTGTTAATAATTTTTGTTGGATGGAGAATAAAGAAAGGGAAGTTTAGGTTTTAGTATAATAATTCTTAAAAATAATTGTTTGTAAAATTTTTCATGAAAAAATTTGTATTTTTATACCCTATAAAAGAGTATATTGATTTTGAAATAAAAAATAGTTTTAGAAGAATTGAAAATCTTCCAGAAGTATATAAAAAAAATTTGAATAAATGTATTGATTTAAGATATAGAAAAAAAGATTTTGGAATAAATTATGTTGTTTTCAAAAACTCTCTCGTTTCAGAAATAATTGATTTGAGAGAGGATGATAAAATTATCTCTGCAGAAATAGATTACAAAACACATAAAAAATGGATTTATCCAAACCCAGATTTTGTGATAGATAAATTGGGAAAACCCGAAGAACTCATTGTTTCTGGATTTCATATGTGGGATTGTGTTGAAAAATTTGCTAAAAGAGCTTTTGAGAGAGGTATCAAAACATTAGTAGATGAAGACCTTACAGAATTCTTTGTTTCAAGAATAGCCAGAGAGGATTTTAAGTTTGAGGAATATCCAAATTTTAATCCAAGAAATAAAGAAAAGTTTTTCTTTGAGAGTTTTATGGAAGCCAGAAAAGGAAAACCTTGGTTATGGCATAAATATTAAACCCTAAAAATCAACCATCTCTTCTTTTTTTGTTCATTTGATTTACCATAATTTGTTTTAATTAAAACAAATTTTCCCTTTAGTTTTTTGCCATGAAGTTCAAATTCAATTTTTTTAGAATCCTTAGAGATTAATTCATAAGGCCCCTTGTCCCAAATCTTAACTGTTCCTTTTCCATAACCCTCTTTTATTTCACCCTCAAAATCTGCATAACTTAAGGCATGGTCATCAACCTGTATTGCAAGTCTTTTAACTTTTTTATTTTTTGATTTTAATTCTGAAGGAGTTTTTGGAATTGCCCATGATTTTAAAACTCCATTCATCTCTAATCTAAAATCCCAATGGTGTTTTTTAGCAAAGTGACTTTGCACCACAAAAATTCTCTTTTTATTCTGTGAATTAAGACTTTCCATTTTTCTTCTTATAATAAGACTTTCTGGCATTTAATCTTTTCCTTTCTTTTGCCTCTTCAGATTCATTATCCTTCCATTTGTATTCATAACATTTTACAGGGCATTTTCCAATATAACTTAGGAATTCATGAGATTCTGATTTTTTAATTACCAACATAAACTGCCCTTTTTGTTTTTTTATTGTGGGCTTAATCTTCAACTCGTCTTCAAGAAGTTTTTTTAGAAAAAGTATTTCTTCAAAATTAAAAGCGTTTAAACACAAAGTGATATGCCTATAAAAGTTTCCATCACACAGATAGGTTTGAAGAAGCAAATCTGGAGTAATTGTTAAATCTCTTGGGACAATTTTTATTCCTTTATCATACCATCTTTCTCTAAATTTCTCAAAAGTTTTGTATCTGTGACTTTGTAAAAAGATTTGAGAATATCCTTTATTTTTACAACGAGCATCATTTATCCATCTTGCGAGGAGGGGGCTGCAAGAGATGCCAAAATTCTCTAATTTTATTTTTATATAATTCAAATATTCTTCATATTTGCATGCCTGTGTCAGAGATCTTGGTTTGATTCCATCTTTTCTTTTTGGAATAGACGCATCCCCGAGCAATAATCCATCGATAAAGGGCAAACACAGGTTATTTATTGCAAATTCTTTTGGAGGGTTATTAATCATCTTCTGCTCTTTGAAAGTTCTTCTTGAGATTTTATTTTTTTCTAAATACCTTTTGATAGTTTCCCTATCAACCTTATGCAATTTTGCTAAATCGCTTATTCCTTTTTTTTCTTTAAGATATTTTTCTGAAAGATATTTCTTAGTAAAAACATCCTCATAAACAAATTTTCCCCCAGGAGAAGAAATTGAGGCTTGCTCCTTATGGGTTCTTAATAGAATACTGCACAATTTTAAATGCCTTTTTATTGTTGCCCAATCAAATCCCGTTTCTTTTTGTATTTGAGAAATTGATTTCTTCTTTTTTATGTATTCTTTAGTTAAATAATCTTTAGAAAGGACATTCATCCCTCATCCAAGATTTTAATAAATATAAATTATCGTTTTCATCATGAAGTGATGATGCATCATGTTCCTGTATTACAAAAATTCTTTTTTTCTCGGACAGTTTTTTTGGCATAAAGAATAAAGGATATTTTATATCGCAATTATTCTTATAAATATTAGATTTAAATTATATTCAATGAGAAAAGAAGATCTGTTTCCTGAACAAGTGCTTGTTTATAAAAATCTTAATAATTCTGAATTTACTTTTGATATAGAGGAAGGAAATCTTACAGATATCGAAAAGAAACTCTTTAAAGTTAGTTCAGATAAAGTAATTTTGACAAATTTTCTTGGACAAGAAATAACCTATAAAAAGAAAGTTGAGCAAACTGAGTTCTTGAAAGGAGTTCCCACACTTCATTCTCTTTATGAAACCAACTCAAGATTCGATGATTTGGTAAGACCAAATAGTTTACCGTCGACAAAATAATTTTCATACTCCCAAAAGGTTTATAAACCCCAAATTTCTGAGATAATCAGTAACTAAGATGAAAATGGAATATAAAATTTCATTCATTTTGGTTTGTCAAACTAAGATGAGTGCCTTAATAAAATGCTTAAATCATGGTAAGGTATGAGGTATGTAGAAGTCATCATAGTTGTAGTTCTGAAAAAAATGATTGTTTATAATCAAACAGCCAATAGTTAGGATGAGCGATTTCGTGGTAAGGAGTATTATTTTATATGTAATTACCTGTGCGGGGTCGCGAGATGTGTGAAGTGATTTGTTAATCTTATACATAACAAATTGCGTAATTGATTCTGTCGATTTATCGACGTGAATATGATATTATTTAAATCCAGTTGATCCTGCTGGCGGCTGCGGCTCTCTGGTTTGCGTTTAGACATGCAAGTTTTTGTCTTTAGAAATAGAGATAAGGCGAACTGCTCAGTAACACGTAGCTAACCTACCCTTAAGTCAGAAATAACCTCGG
>CAZWUT010000055.1:0-4734 GCA_964636765.1 Candidatus Woesearchaeota archaeon
CTTTCCTCAGGTCTTCCGGAAAGAAGACTTTATATTTGCGGAACAAAAGGCACAATAAGAGCAAATGTTTTAACAGGCGAAATAGAAGTTGGATTTATTGATTCAACAGAAAAAAATCTTTTTTTAAGAAATAAAAAAACTGCGGAAATGCATGGGGGAGGAGATAATTTTTTAATTGAAAAACTGGATAAAATGATTAAAAAAGAGATTTTTGATTCAAGTTCTTTAGACGATGCAATTAAGTCAGCAATAACATGTATAGCCATAGATAAATCAAGAGAGAAGCATAAGATAGTTTATTTAGAGAGGATTTGGAAAAAATTAGGTTACATCAAATGATTTCCCTTAAATTCATTCTTTTCTTTTAACAAACTATTTTTAGAATACGCTTTTATTAAATCTTTAATTTTATTTTCTGTTGTTTTTTTGCATTTGTCCAGAATAATTGCTGTAGGTCCTATTATTCCTAAATCTTCAGAAGCAATAATCCTGCCTGAATTTGTTTTTAAATTTTCAATGATTTTATTTTCAGATTCATTTCTTCCTAAAATAACCCAGCAATTATCAATTACAAAATGCCTTCCAATATTCATTAAATGAAATTCTTTTTCACTTAAACCTCTTTTGAGAATAAATTTAAATCTTTTTCTGAATAATTTTTCACAAAGCAGGCACCCCCCTGCAGGATTTGGATATTTTATTTTGAATTTTTTTGCAAGTTCAATTTGTTTTTTTCTTTGCCTGCCATTAATTCCTAATTTTATTAGGGGTCTGTAAACTTTTCCTTTTAATCCAGATTCTTTTTCAATTATCTCAATTTGTTTTGGATTTTGAGACATTGGTCTTTGTCCTGAAACTTCCCCAGAAACAATTAAATTAATCCTTAACTTTTTTGCAAATTCTTTTGCTTTTTTGAACATAAATATTTTGCAATCAATGCAGGGGTTTATTCCTGAACCACGACCGTATTTTGCATTTTTAATTGTTTTAAAGTATTCTCTGAAAAGTTTTCCTTTTGTGCAGTCAAATACTTTTAATTTTATTTTTTGTTCTTTTGAGAATTCTTCAACATCATTGAAACATGAACATGAAAAAGGCAGTTTAAAATAAACAGCAATAATCTGAAAATCCTGCTTTTGCATTATTTTTATTGCTAATCTTGAATCAAGTCCTCCTGAAAATAATACTATGCATTGCTTTCTTGATTTTTTACTTATCATATTAAATTAGAAAAGAAGAGGTTAATAAAATTAACTTTTAATTTTTGGAGGGTTCTGTTTTACAGGTTCTTTTTTAATTCCAGGAACTTTTTTTTCAAGTTCCTCAACTTTTTTTCTTAGGACTTTTTCTTCTATTTTCTTTTTTATTTTTAATCCAAGTGCGGTTAATTTGAAAAATAATCCAATAGCAATTAAAATTAATCCTGCAATGAGCATCCATAAGAAAACTTTTACTGATTCAGAGAAGAAAATATCCACAATTTGAGAGATTATTTCTTTTGAATTTTCTTTGGATAGTATTGCTGATATTGGAGATAAAACTAATTTTGCAATTGCTGTTCCTATTTTCTGAAGCTGAGAAATTATTAGTGCTGTTGGGATTAATAAGGAACCTACTAATAACGGACTGTTTGATTTTTTTTCAACAAATAAAATTATTAATCCGATTAAGATTAAATCAAATATTAAGAATTTTCTAAAAAGAGATTTCCAGTAGTCTTTTGCATGTGCTGAAACAAGGAATAATGGAACATCTGATTCTTCAAAACACTTTACAAATGAGCAATTATATTCTTTATAATAAAAATCACTGACAAGGTAATTAATGCTGTAATTTAATATGGAATCCTGACCTTGCCCAATAACTTCACACGGGAATACAAAAGTGTAACCCTGAAAATTTTGTATTACTTCTGTATTATTTTGACAGTAAATTTCAAGAAAAGGGGTTAACTGATTTACAATTTCATTTGCACCAATTTGTTCAACTATTACGTTGTCTGCAATATTGTAAATTTTAGGCTGAACATTTTCATAAGTTAATGAATAATTTAGTGTTGCAAAAATTCCTGTTGCTAATAAAGATACAAATAGTAAAACAGATACAATGACTAAACCAAAACCTCTTAATACACCCATTTTATTTCACTGAAAAGAGTGAAAAGAGGTTTTTAAAACTAATTAAATTAAGTTACATCCTCTCTAATTTCTTTATTCTCTCATCTATTGGGGGGTGTGTTGAACCCATAGCTTTAAATGGATTTGCAAAGAATATAGGAGCAAGCGCCTTGCTTGGCTTTTTTTTATGCATTTTGGTATTGTCATAAGCATAATCTTGTTTTATTTTTTTAAGTGCTCCAATTAATCCATTAGGGTATCTTGTAAATTTAACTGCTGTTGCATCTGCTGAATATTCATGTTTTCTTGAAATTGACATTTGAACCAAGTAAACAACTATTGGGGCTAAGATTGCAAGGGCAATTCCGATTATCAGGAAAATAATCTGAGCTTTTCCTCTGTCTTTTCCTCCTCCAGCACCAAAAAATAAACTTCTTAAGAAAATTTCTGAGATTATTGCTACCATTCCAACCATTACAGCTACTAAAGTCATGAATTTCATATCATAATTTCCTATATGCCCTAGTTCATGAGCTAAAACTCCTTCAAGTTCCCTTCTATCAAGTTTTTCTAGTGCACCTTCTGTTACACAAACTACAGAGTTTTTTGGGTTTCTTCCTGATGCAAAAGCATTAATTTGTTTGGAAGGCATGACATAAAGTTTAGGCATTGGCAATCCAGAGGCAATTGTTAATCCTTCAACTAAATCATAATACATTTTATGTTCTGAACGTGAAGCTGGTTTTGCACCTACAGAGGCAATTGCAATTTTATCTGAATTGTAAAAGCTAACTGTAATGTAAATTACAGAGAAAATAATTGCAATTATCATTATAAGGAAAAAATATTCTGGTGAGAAAGCCATTGAAATTACATAACCTAATCCAATCAGGATTATGAAAACAATAAAGATTAATAAAAATGATTTTGTTTTATTTCTTGAAATTTGGTCTCTGAAATCTATTCTTTGATATTTATCCATATTTAATTCAAGTAAATTTTGTTTTTAAGATTATCCAAAACCCTTAAATAATGACAATTAATAATTAAAAATAGGTTAATTCTAAAAATAGGTGAGAGGAGTTAATTCCGAAATCTATTAAATTAAAATGACAAAAATTTTAATTGCTAAACCTTCAAATAGGGAAGAAATTGAGAAAATGCTCCATCCTCTTATTCGGGAATGGTTTTTTTCAAAGTTTAAAGATTTTTCAGAATCTCAGAAATTCGGGGTTCCTGCTGTTTATAATAAAGAGGATGTTCTGATTTCATCCCCGACCGGAAGCGGGAAAACTCTAACAGCTTTTCTTTCTATATTGAATAAACTTGTTACACTTGCAGAAAAAGGAAGTTTAGAGAATAAAGTTTATTGTGTTTATATATCTCCTCTTAAGGCATTATCTAATGATGTGAATAAAAACCTTATTGAACCTCTTGCAGAAATTAATGAATTAGCAAAAGAAAAAGGAATTCATTTGCAGGAAATCAGGGTTGGCTTAAGAACAGGAGACACTTCCCAGAATGAAAAAGCAAAAATGGCAAAAAACCATCCTCATATTCTTATTACAACTCCTGAATCTTTGGCTATTGTTCTTACAACTAAGAAATTTGTTGAAGCATTTACAGAAGTTGAATATTGTATTGTTGATGAAATACATTCAGTAGGAAATAAGAGAGGGGTTTTTCTAAGTCTTAATTTAGAAAGATTAAATAATCTTGTTGAGGCTGCCGGGAAGAAGTTGCCAACAAAGATTGGATTAAGTGCAACTGTAGAACCTTTAGATGAAGTGGCAAAGTTTTTAGTTGGAATAGATTCTAAGAGAAAAGTAAAGATTGCAAAAGTTAAATCAAATAAAAAACTTGATTTGGATGTTTTAATTCCAGCTGAGAATTTAATATGGGAGAATAAACCACATATACAGCTTTATCATAAAATACATGAATTAGTTGAGGAGCATAAGACTACATTAATATTTACTAATACAAGATCTGCAACTGAAAGAGTTGTTAATTATCTTAAGGATAAATTCCCAACTGATTATACTGATTTTAATATTGCAGCACATCATTCTTCATTGAGTAAAGGACATAGATTTGAGATTGAAGAGAATTTACGTAATGGGAAGTTGAAAGTTGTTGTTTGTTCAACTTCTTTAGAGTTGGGAATTGATATAGGTTTTATTGATTTAGTTATTCTTATGGGTTCGCCAAAAGCTTCTTCCAGGGCTTTGCAAAGAGTGGGAAGAGCAGGGCATAAACTTCATGATACTGCTAAAGGAAGATTTATTGTAATGGATAGGGATGATTTAGTTGAGTGTGCTATAATTCAAAAAGAGATGTATGAAGGTAAGATAGATGAGATTCATTTTCCCAGAAATGCTTTGGATGTGCTTTCTCAGACATTATTTGGAATGGCCATAAATCACCCCTGGAAATTAGGGGATTTATTGAATTTGTTAAGGAAGAGCTATTGTTATCAGGATTTAGAAAAGGAAGATTTCTTTTCTGTTATAAGTTATTTATCTGGAGAGTATGATTTAGAAAAAGATAGAGTTTATGCAAAACTTTGGTATGATAAAGATACAAAAGAAATAGGAAAACGTGGAAAATTAGCAAG
>CAZWUT010000056.1:0-4699 GCA_964636765.1 Candidatus Woesearchaeota archaeon
TTAATTTTTTATTTTTCTTTTTTATTTTTTCTTTAATTCTGATGCATTTAACCAAACAACCACCAAACAGTTTTCTTATTGCATTGGTTACATAAAGGAGCCTTATGAAATTCTCTGTTTTTATGGGCTTGCCTTATTTTATTCAATTTACCCCCTCTCCAAATCTCTTCAATGCTTTGTTTATTCAAATCACCAAGAATAACTGATGAATTCCAATCATCACAACACAAAACAACTTTGCCTTCCCAATCAACATACATTTCAGTCCAAATCGACACACAAGGTTTTCTTTTCATATTTTTCTTAGAATGAAAACTTTCCTTTGTTGTTTCTTTCTCAATAGTTCCTGCCCAATTTCTCATATTAATAATATTTATTCCCTGAACCTTATTTTTCCATTCTCCATAAAAATTCTTTATTTCTCTTTTATTTTCTTCCATTTCAACTAAAACCAAATTAATGCTTGGATTTTGCTTATTCATTTTTTTCTTCATTTCAACCAACCCCAGAATATTTTCCTTAACTACATCAAATTTAAGTCCGAGTCTTATTTTTTCATAAGTTTCCTTAGAATAACCATCAAGACTTATTGTAATGCTATCCAACCCAGATTCAATTAAATCCCTTGCCCATTTTTTAGTTAATAAAGAAGCGTTAGATGAAAAACCAACGCTCATCCCACTTGATTTTGCATATTTTATTCTTTCAAGCAAATTTTTATCTATTAAAGGCTCACCAAAAAATGAAAGAACTAAATTTTTAATTTTTAATTTCTTACAGTTATCAATTATTTTTTTATATAAATCATTATTCATATTTCCAAATTTTTTTAATTTGGAATGAGGGCACATAATGCATGACGCATTACAATAATTTGAACTTGCTATATGAACTGAAACAGGATATCTTTTTTCTATTTTTTCAATAGTCTTATTTATTTTTTTGTCATACAAAGAATCATATATGCTATTATTAGTGACAAAAGAAGAAGACAAAATCTTTCTTCCAATCTCATATCCTGCTTTTTTGCTTCTTATTTTACGTAAAATCTTTACTAACAATTTAAATCCCCCTTTAATTTTATAATTCCCATTCGCATTTTTAAAAACCATATCTAAAACTTATAAAGATTTCGGTGTTTTCTAAAAAGAATTAATTAAAATTCTTACTTCTTAACTCTTACACAACACTTCTTAATAATTTCAGCAAAAACTACACTGCTGAAAGCAACAACAACAGGAATAATCCAGTCAACAAAACTTAATTTAGTAAGTTCAAAAATTCCCCTGAAAAAAGGTATATACATTGCACCTAAAGAAAGCCCAAGTGTAACAACTACTCCCAAAATTAGTAATTTATTGGAAAAAACCCCTACTTTTAAAATTGATTCATCTAAAGACCTAAAAATAAAAGGCACAAACAAAATCATGCTAATTATTGTTGTAAATGTCAAAGTTCTTGCTTTTTCCAAATTTATTAATGGGTTATTAAAATAAAACACTAAAAAAGCAGTAACTGCCATGTAAACAGCAAGGCTTAAAACCAAAATCAAATTCTTCCTGTTTAAAATCCTCTCCTTAGGATTTCTTGGTTTCCTGTTCATAATATTTTTTCTTACAGGATCAAGACCAAGAGCTATTGCAGGCATTATTTCATCAAAAGTATTAATAAATAAAATCTGAAGTGCAAGCAAAGGCAATAAATCAAAACCCAGAAAAAGAATTCCAAACAAAATCAAAATCACTTCAGTAAAATTTCTTGAAATAAGATAACAAGTAAATTTCTCTATATTTTCATAAATTGCTCTTCCTTTTTTAACTGCTTCAACAATTGTAGCAAAATTATCATCCTGCAAAGTTATAACACTTGATTCTCTTGCCACATCAGTTCCCTTAATTCCCATAGCAATTCCAATATCTGATTTTTTAAGTGCAGGAGCATCATTAACCCCATCACCAGTCATAGCAACAACATGCCCTTTCTTTTTCAAAGCCTCAACAATTCTTAATTTCTGCTCAGGCATTATTCTTGCATAAACATTTATTTTCTCAACAACCTGGTAAAGCTCATTATCCTGCAGATTATTTAATTCACTTCCTGTAATTGCTCCGTCCTGAACAATTTTTCTTAATTTTGCATTTTTAATACTGCTTAATCTGACAGCATTAAAAAGATTAATTTGTTTTGCAATTGCCCTTGCAGTATCTTCATTATCCCCTGTAATCATAATACTCTTTATCCCTGCTTTTCTTCCAAGTACTATAGCTTCACTAACTTCTTCTCTCGGAGGGTCAATCATTGCAACAAGACCCAAAAAAACCAAATCTTCTTCTGAATTATTCATATTTCCAGAAGATTTATATGCTATTCCCAAAACCCTATAAGCCTGATTTGCAAATTTTTTATTGACAGATAAAATCTTATTAATCTCAGCCTTGGAAAGTTTCTGAAAACCAAATCCTTTTTTTATATATTTGCACTTTTCCAAAAGAACTTCAGGAGCACCTTTAGCAAAAGATTTTCTCTCCCTGCCCATCTGATAAACAACACTCATAAGTTTTCTTTCTGATGTAAAAATTATTTCTTTAATTCTCTTGTAATTTTTTTCAAGTTCATCTTTAAACAATCCTGCTTTATTTCCCATAACAACCAAAGCACCCTCAGTCGGATCTCCTACAAGATCAGTACTTCCATGGTCTTCCTCAATAAATGAATTATTGCATAAAACAGCAGATTCAATCAGTAAATTAAGATTTTTTTCTTTTTCCAGATTTGCTTTTTTTCCTTTTTTTAAAAATTCGCCTTCAGAACCATATCCAACACCTGTTACATCAAACATTTCATTATCACCTGTCCATATCTTCTGGACAGTCATTTCATTTTTGGTAAGAGTTCCTGTTTTATCTGTGCAGATTATTGTTGTTGAACCCAATGTTTCAACTCCAAGCATTTTTCTTACAATTGCATTGTTTTTTGCCATATCTTTCATTCCATATGCAAGAGTCAAAGTTAATGTAAGTGGCAATCCTTCCGGAACTGCAGCAACAGCCAAAGCAAGAGAAATGATTAAAATGCCTCCAAAAGGAGCTCCTTTCAAAAGACCAACAACCAAAGTAATCAGACAGGCAACTAATGCAATTATTGCAAGTTTCTTGGATAAACTTGTAATTTTAATCTGAAGAGGCGTCTTCTCCTCTTTTACCTGAACAAGACCTGCTATTTCTCCAAGTTTTGTTTCCATTCCTGTTGATAAAACCAGAGCCCTGCATTTTCCGTAAACAACCTGTGTTCCTGCAAAAACCACATCAGAATCTTTTTTCTCAACCGGAATGCTCTCTCCTGTAAGAGCTGATTCATCAACCTTAACAGTTATTGAATCAAAAACTTTTGCATCTGCAGGAATTTTATCTCCTGATTCCAAAAACAAAATATCTCCCGGAACAACCTCCCTTGTAAAAATATTTCTTTCTTTTCCGTCACGCAAAACCTTAGACCTCAATTGGACAATTTTTTTCAGAGCATCCATTGCTTTTTCAGCCTTATACTCCTGAATCATTCCAAGAATTATAACAAAGCCAATAATAAATATAACAACCCAAAAACTCAGAATCTCTCCGATAAAAAATGAAATTATTGCTGCTGCAAAAAGAACCCAGATTATTATATTTAAAAGCTGGGACAAAAAAACCTTAAACAAAGTAATTTTTTTCTTTTCCTTTAGTTCATTAAAACCATATTTCAAAAGTCTTTGCTTAGCTTCACTTTCAGATAATCCCCTCTTTTCATCCATAACATATATACTGTCGTGGGTGTTTATTAAATTAACCCAAAAGGATAAAATTATTGAAAGATTATCTCTTCAAATATTTCTTAAATTCACTCAAATATCTTCTAAAAAACCATTGAACGAAAATATTATCATCTTTATTTATCTGAGACCTTTCCAAAGCATTATAGTAACTATTTCTTTTTGTGTAAGGAATATCTAATAAAGGAAAATTATTTTTCCTTAAAATAAAATTCATTATTAATCTTGAGATTCTCCCGTTGCCATCTGAAAAAGGATGAATAGTTACAAATTTTAAATGAACTAAAGCAGCTAATTCAATTGGATGAATTTTATTTTTCTCTTTATTATACCAATCAAAGAATTCTTTTAGTAAAAAATCTAATTCTAAATACATTGGGGGTCTAAATTTAGATTGAGAAATTGCAACATCATGACTTCTAACCTTTCCAGCAATATCTTCTGCAGTTTGTTTCATTAATTCGTTATGCCACTTTAAGACAATTTGCAAACTTAAATTTTTTTCATATTCCAACATTTGAAAAAAAACTTTTTTGTGTGCTTCTGCTTCTTTTACATCTCTCAAGGGTTTTGAATCAGGAGTTATACCTCTTTCAAGAAGATTTGCAGTATCTTTTAATGAAAGCGTGCTACCTTCAATTCTCTGAGTATTATAAGTAAATTTTGTGGCAAAAGTTTCCTTTGATTTTTCCTTTGCTGAAAAAGGCATTGATTTATACTCTTGATTAAAATTCTTTTTTATTTTATCCAAATCTGTTAAAAATTTTTCTTGATTAAGATTTAAGTCTAAAATAATTGATTCTAGTATTAAGTCTATGATGAATAATAGTGAAAGAAACATAAAAATAAAGGCTGTAACTGAATAAGTTATATAATTTGGAATAAAGATTT
>CAZWUT010000057.1:0-1956 GCA_964636765.1 Candidatus Woesearchaeota archaeon
GGTGTAGGCTATGAAATAAATATAAACAGCACTTCTCCTTTATGGTTAAACTGGAGTGCTGTGGGAATTGTAAAAGACAGCATTTCTGTTGATTTAATTAAAACCTCTTCGGATTTTGCAAAGAACTGGATTTCAGTTATCGGGAACACTTCATTAAATAATGCTTATGATTTGTTTGAAAGCTTTTCAAATGCAGATTCTGTTTCAGAATGGGATTCTTCAGAGCAGGTTTCAAGAGGGATTACTCCTTGGCCTTTTCCTCCTCCGCTTTATATTGGGATAAATTTCAACATAGAATTGGAAAAGGGGTATGAGGTTTCTGTTACTGCAAATGAGACTTGGACACAATCATGAAAGTTCAGAAATCTTTAAATAATATTTTTTAAGATAATTAATATGGTGAATAAGAAAATTTTCTTTTTGACTGTTTTTTTTGCATTAGTTTTTACTCTATTGCCAAATGTTTTTGCTCTTGAATTTACCCATGCAATTTCAAATTCAGAAAATTGGGAAGATGTTTATTCAACAATGCTTTATGCAACTTTAGAAGAAGCAGGGTCTGATTTTTTAGTTAGCACAGCACACGGACCTGTTTTATTGGGGGGAATTTCAAAGTCCAGTGATTTACTTATAGTTTCTTCAAAAAGCAAACCCTTTGTTTTTAATTATGGAAATTTAGCAGAATCTGCAGATTTTTCCTCAGTTGAAGAAATTGAAGTTGATAGTGCAAATCTTGATTTAATTGATGAACTGCCTTCAGTAAGAAATTTTGTTGTTGTTGGGGATTCTTATGGTTATAATGCAATTGCAGTTTCAACTTACGCTGTCCAGTCCAATTCATGGGTTTTTCTTGCAAACAGGGCAAATATAGATGAAATTGATGGAATTTTATCTGAAAGAAATATCAGGGATTTAATGATTTATGGATATGTTGATTCAGAGGTTACAGAAACTCTTCAAAAATACAACCCAGAAATAATAAATACAGGAGATAGGTTTGAAGACAATATAGAGATTGCTAAAAAAACTCTTAAGATTAATCCGACAAACCAGATTATCCTTACTAACGGAGAATTTATTGAAAAAGAGATTATGGCAGGAACAAATCCTGTTCTTTTCACAGGAAGAGAAAATGTTCCTGAGTCAATTGGAAAATATATTAAAGATTCAGACATTGAAATAGGTGTTTTGATTGGAAATGAATTAATTGGAGCAGCAACAAATATCAGGCAAAGCACTGGAATAAGTGTAATGGTTAAGTTTGCAAGAGGTGCAAGAGATTCTGGTTCAAGTGTTGCAGCTGTTGAAGGGTTGGATTTATTTTATTTGCCTGTTCCGACTTTAAGTTTAAGTGTTTATTCAATAAAATATAACAAAGCAACTTCTCAGATAGAAATAACCTATCAAAGCAATTCAAATACTCCTGCATATTTGAAAGGAACTTTAACAATTATTTCAGCTTCAGGGACTGTAAGGGTTGGAGATCTTGACCCTGTTTTTATTGCACCAGGAGATTTTAAAACTATTATTTACAAAGGAGTTGAAATATCTGGTGAAGAAATAACTGTTGAGTTATTTACACTTTATGGGGAATCTGAAACAGCTTTGGACAGAATTTTACAGGACTCTTTTGATGTTGAAATAATAGATGTTTTGGACAGATGTGAACTTGATGTAAAATATGTAAAATATAATAAACAGGAAAAATCTTTCATAATGCGTGTGCAAAACCCTTCTGAAGTTGATTGTTGGGTTGGAGTTGAGTTAAAAGATGTAGTGATTAATGGTATTGAACAGACAATAGGAACAGAAATTTCTGAATTAATTAAATCAAGGAATTCAAAAAAGATTTTAATTGAGCAAAGAATGACTGAAGAAGATCTTGATGAGAATTCTTTTGTTTATTTGTCTGCTTATTATGGAGAGAGAAAGGATTCTCTGGTTAATTTGTATGAA
>CAZWUT010000057.1:1966-4697 GCA_964636765.1 Candidatus Woesearchaeota archaeon
GAAGATTTGAATTGAAATTCCAGAGTTTAACCACCCTAACTTATATAATAATACTTCTTATTTTCATAATCCTCTTGTTGATAATAATAGCTTTAATATTGAGAAAGAGGGATGAGGATTTTTGATTAAATTTCGATTGGATTATTTTAATTTTATATTTAATGCTCAGATAGGGATTAGAACTTAAATAAAATCTTCTGGAAAATAATCTATTTTATATTCATTAAAAACATTGAATAATTCGGTTGTTTTTATTATGTCTGAAAATTTTTCTTTTAATTCAAAAACAACTTTTCTAAGATCTTCTATTGAAATTACATGTATATCTATCATTAGGTTATATTGTCCAATTGTGTTTGAGATATAATATATATTTTTATGATGTTCACAAAAATCAAACAATTCTTCTTTTCTTTTTTCATCTAAATTTTTGAATTGCATTAGAATTAAATGCCACTGATATCCAAGTTTATGGATATCCATTATTGGTTTAAATCCAAGAATTGTTTTTTCTTTAATTAATTTTTTTAATCTGTAGTTTAGGGCTTGAACCGAAACTTTTAATTTTGTTGATAAATCTACTAATGAAAGCCTTGCATTTTGAGAAATAGAAGATAATATTTTTTTATCTAAATCATCTAGTTTTATTGGATTTTTCTTTTCTGTATGTTTGAATGATTTTTCATTTGAATGATCAATTATTTTATAACCAAGATGTTCTGCATCAATAAGGGTTGTGAACATATGTTCTCTTAAATTGTTTTTACAAAGATTTGAAATTTCTTTTAATCTAAGATAAAATTCTGAAGCAGACTTTGCATAAACTAATAAAATAACATCCCATCTTCCAATTCCATCAATCATCCATCCAATATATTTTAATTTACGGATTTTATCTAAAAGGGCTTTTTCTTTTTCCCCAGAAATATTTTCTAATTGTAAAAAT
Source organism: Candidatus Woesearchaeota archaeon (assembly GCA_964636765.1). Taxonomy (GTDB): domain Archaea; phylum Nanobdellota; class Nanobdellia; order Pacearchaeales; family GW2011-AR1; genus MWBV01. Next base: position 2,913 of record CAZWUT010000057.1, read on the forward strand.
AAATAATATGAATCTATTCCTAAGTCTCCTGTATTTACAGCAGTATAAAATCCTTTGATAATTTTTCTTTTAATTAAATTTTGAATTCTATAATTTACAACTTGTTTGCTCAATCCAACTTTTTTGGCTATTTGAGATTCTGATTGCCTTGAATTTTTATTTAATTCTTCTAGAATCTTTCTATCTTTTTCATCAAGATTAATATTTTCTTTCATTTAAGACATAATAAAACATCTTATTTAAATGTTTTTAATATGACAAAATATTTAATAGAATCTTTTAACTATTTATTAATTTTAAAGAGAATATGAAAAAAACAATCAAACATGTAAAGAATTTATGGAACAATCAGGTGATTCCTTTAGCTTTAGCTGGAAGTTTAATTTTTGGTGGTCTAACCTATGTTAGTTATGCTCTTTTGAAACCTTCCTTAGAAAACACTTTAAAAAACCAAGTTCAAAATGTTTCTTTTGAAGAAATAGTTTTGGAAGCTTCAGAAAAACCCATTAATGTGAAGCAAGAAGGAATTTTTAGGTATGTGGATATAAACAATGATTCAATATATGATGCAGTAATTTTTCCTGCACCAACAAGATATGGAGCTCAAGAAATTATAAAATTGAAAGGAGGTAAAAAAAATGAAAAGAAATTTAGGTAAAAAGTTAATGCAGGGATTAAAAGTGGCTGGAACAGCAACACTTTTTTTAGGATTAATGGGATTATATCAAATGAAATTTAAAGATGTTTGGAAACAACAAAGCGAAATGAAAGAATTGATCGAAAATTCTCCAAGAACAAGTTATGTTGTTAAAGAAGGAGACAATCTTTATAATTTAAGAGATAAATTCTTTGAAGTTGGAAAAGAAGAATTTAAAGAATTAGATAGAAATGATTTTGCTCAAAATTGGAATAATGTTTATGGAGGATACAAATCTCTTACAGCAACAAATCTTTGGACTTCAATTGTTAGAAATGAGAATAATTTGCCTCTTAAAGAATGTCTTAAGAATATGTATTTTATACAAGAAGGAGATACTTTAAGTGTGCCTTTTAGAAATGTGAAAGCTCTTGAAGGCAAAATTAACCAAAATTATTTAAACTCCTCTCTCTTTAACAAAAGATCAATAAGTAAACATCACACTCATTGGATTGGACAAAATTGATTCTGCTCGGTCGGGGTGTTACAATTTAATTTATTTTAGCTTCTTAACAATTTTTTTAGCAGGAACTTTCTTTTTTACTAAAACTTTTTTCACAATTTTTGGTTTCGGAAGGCTTTTTTCAATATCATTCAGCCTTTTTAAAATAACCACCAAATCTTTTTTATTCAATGTTGCAGAAAAAACTTTTAATTTTAATGGAATCATCATTAACTGGAAATTCCAGACAGTTGCATCTTTTCCTTTTTTCCTTAATTCAGAAATTTTTTCTCCAAGCTCTTTGTATTTTGCATTCAATAAATCTAAAATTTCCTGAGATAAAAATTCCTCAATTTCTTTTGAATCTTTTAATTGATTATTCTGGGGGGTTTTATAGATTTTATTTGTTTCCAGATAAATTAAAGTTTCTTTTAAATCTTCATTTTCAATTTTTCCACGAAGATTTTTTATTTCATTTGGTTTTTTCAGAATTTTCTTTTGCATTATTATTCTTTTTTTCTTCAGTAGATTTGCTTTTCTCTTCTTTTTTGCCTGAATTTTCTTTTTTAAATATATTTGTTGTTTTTTCTGATATCCATTTCAATCCTTTTTTTAGTCCTGAAAATATTAAAACAAAAAAGTTTCT
>CAZWUT010000058.1:0-4611 GCA_964636765.1 Candidatus Woesearchaeota archaeon
TTGTAGAAGTTCAGGAAAAAGTTTATTCACCTGAAGAATTTGTATTATATGTTGCCGATATTGCAAACTCAAACAATTACTTTAGTTCATTTACAGTTTCAATGGAAGGACATGAATCAGTTGGAGGCACTGATGAAAGAGAAGCAGAAGTTGAACCTTTTAAAAGAGAATGGGAATTCACTGAACTTTTTCCAATTCTCAAGGAATTTGCTCTTACAGTAATAACTCAGGAAGGGATTGAAATTCCATGTTATAAGTGCCGGTACACTGATTTTTCACAGGATTACAAACCAGGAGATGAATTTACTGTTCTGTTTGGACCAAAATGGATTATCTATTTTGACGGCAAAATTTATTTGGTTGGACAAAGCGGAAGGCTCTGGCATAGACGAAACTAAACTGAAACTCCTTCTTTTTGAAGGAGTTTTCTTTATTTTTTTGAGAATTTGTTATTAACCTTAAAATAAAAGGAGGACTTATTATGAAAACTCCAACACACGCAGCAAAAGTAAGAATTGTTTTCTGGATTTCTTTTTTGTTGTTTCTTTCAATAGGTTCGTGTGCTGAGAAGATTTTTAGTCAGGAACCTAAATTTGACAACGCAAGATATTTTGGAAAATCAAAAATTGATACTCTTTGGCACAAAAGCCCGGGCATGGAAGATGTGGCTTCTAAATTAAAAGCTTATTCCAGAGGAAAATTGATTGCAGAAGCAGATTTTTTAAGAATTGAGGAAAAGAGGGATGGTTCAAAATATCTTTTAATTCAGGAAGTTCAATACGGATTTAAGTATGAGGAGCATGCAAGAGAATTACGGTGGGAAAGGCTTTATTTTGGAGAGTCCTGGTTTTATTTGAATGATGAAGCAAAAGAATCAATTTTTATTCGTTCAATTTCTCAACTGGATAAAATTTACCCGAAGCTGTTTCTTTTCTGGCCATATTATCCGCTTGAGAATCCTGACAACACAAAATTGACCTCAAAAAAAGAGTAAGATGAAAAAATTAATTTTAATTCATATTGAATCCTTTTTCAAATCTGTAAGATTTGTTTTAAAGGAAATTACAGAAATAAATCTGAAGAAGAGAAATCTTTTTTTAACAATCCTTCAGATAATCTCTCTTGTAATTATTTGCACCTTTGCTCTTGCAATAGGGTCTTGTATAGCTTTGATTTCATTGATATTTCTTTTTGTAATTGGAATTTGTATTTATCCAATTTATAGTGGATTAAAGAAAATTGATAAATTACGCAATAAAGGAATGGTTTTATCTTAAAATTAATTCTTTAAATCAATGTGTCAGTTAATCAATAACTTATTTTAGTTTAACAATTAAATTAATTGCTTATGAAAAAAATCTTATTTTTAATTTCAGTTTTTATAATCTTTTTTACATCAAATTGTGAGAAAGATTCATTTGCTAAAAAAGATTTCCATGGAATTGCTGTTATTGATATAAGTTCAGAATTTGATGGGAATTGGGATTATCATGTAATTGGGTATGAAGACCATTATCTTATCAAAGCAACAGATAATAACCTTCCAGAAATAGTTGTTTACTATTCTGCAGCAGATAATGCTTATGCTTCTATTTTCTTTGATGAAGAAGGCTTGCCTTATGAAATGATTGCAAAGAATAATCTTGGAGAAGACTTTGTTTTTCTTTTTGATAATTATGAGAATAATAAAGTTGATATTGCTATTGTTTATCCCAACGGAGATTTGGGAATTTTCAGAAAAATTGAGTTTAAATTAGAGGGTCTTGATGAACTTAAATCAACCAGTGAAGTTTTTGCTACAACAGTTAATTGGAGCACAGTAGTGAGGTGGACAGGAAGGGTTGTAAAAGGGATTCCGTGTGCTATAAGTGCTGTCTCTTCAGTTTCTTCTGCAGGAGCAACCCTGCCTTTAACTGCATGGGTTTGTGGAAATTATTTGTTGGGTTTATCTGCAGATATAATGGAAGATTCTGGCATAAGCAATGGTTATACTGATTTCGTAAATAATTGGGGTGCTGTTGGAGCAATGAGTTCCTGTGGAGGAAATGTAAATGTAACTTCCTGCTTGATTGGCATAGGCGGAGAAGCAATTATTGCTTTTGCAGACCATTTGGAGGTGCAGGAACAAAGAGAAGAGGAAATAAGACTCGGACAGGGAGCTTTGGAATCAGGTTATGGGGATGTAAAAATAACTTTAACTTGGGATAATGCAGCAGATGTTGATTTAATTGTTGTAGATGCTTTTGGATACCAAATTGATTGGTATACTCCCTATTCTCCTTCAGGAGGGGTTTTGGATTTTGATGACAGAGATGGTTATGGTCCCGAGAACATCTATTGGAAAGAACAGGCTCCTGATGGAAATTATAGTGTTTATGTTCATCATTACTATGGTCCTTCTCCTGCAAACTACAGGGTTCTTGTTTCAGCATTTGGATTTATTAAGATTTTTAGTGGAATTATTTATGACGATGAAGTAGTTCATATAACTGATTTTGACCAGAATGGATTGAAAACCACTTTAAAATCCGGAAAACAGATAACAATTTGCATTCATTCCGCGAAGAAATAATTGATATATAATTTTGTTTAACTTTTAAACTTGCCTAAGGAAGGAGGTGTAAATGAATTAAAAAATTAAATTGTTAATCAATCTTTAGTTTAATTTAATTTAAAATCTATTTTATTGTTTAACTATTACCTATACAAAAAATAAAATCCTGGTATAGGCAGGTAAAATAAAATGAAAACGCGTATTTTTTTATTAACAGCAATTATTGCACTTGTATTTTTGAGTGCATGCAAAAAAGATGATTCCGGTCCGCTTTTGGAAGGAAATTTCAGCGGCAGTTTCTATTTGGGTGGAGACCTTTTTCCATTTTATTTCAATGATGTTGAGCAAGATGGTGAGAGGCTTTACGGAAGTTTCCAATTTACTGATGGAAGCGGATATGGCCAATTTGGTTCAACATCAAAATTGGTGGAAGACGACTTGCATATCAAATTCACCGTAAGTGAAGGAGGTTATTCTATGACCTTTGCTTTTGAAGGCACTGTTAATCCTGAAAGAACAGAGATGAATGGTTCGAATCTCAGACTAACTCTTGGTGGTGTTGGTTATGTTGATTGTGGTGCTTGGTCTGCTACAAAATCTGGATCCGGAGCCGGCAATGAAAAATCCGCAGTGGGAAGTCAGTTAGATTTGCTCCTGAAAGCAATACAGAAAAATTCTTGGAAATAATCACTTGCCGGAAAAATGAAAAGATTAGGAAACCTCTTTAGAGGTTTTCATTTTATTATTTTTTTAACATCTAACATTTTTTACAAATGTCGAAAAAAACTGTTTCAAAATCATCAAACAAAGAAAATAAAAAGAAAAAAGCAGAGTATCTGGAAAAACCGAAAATTCCAGATAAAATCCGGTTACATGATTGATTTTTATTAACTTTTAATTAATCAATAAAAATCCGCTTTGTAAATCTTAGCGGATTTTTTTAATCTGAAAACAAAGTATGAACTAAAGTAATTTTAGATTCAGAATTATAATATAATCAAATTAATATTAATCATTTAAAACTTTTGGTTATGAACAAAGAATACGAAATTCAAAAAAAGAAAAACGATGCGGTGTATGATAAAAAGATGCGCGTTTTTCAAAAAGCTTTGAAAGAAGCTAACGCTAGTTCTATATGCATTCCATATGAATGGCCTATACTAAATACTCTTGAGAGAAGAATTTGGGTTTTAATTCTTCATAAAAGGGGATCAGGAGGTTTGGTAGATGAAGAGTCTGGTTATTCCTGGAATATAGATTCTCCTGTAAATAGTGGATATGTTTTGGTTGTTGATACCGAAACAGGCAGGTACGTTAAGATAACTGCGAAATCAAAATATGTAGGTCGCGCAACACCTTGGTTTGCACAATATCTTACTTATTCCAATAAAATTGTAATTCAATTTTACACAAATCTTTTAATTTATGATTTGAATTTGGATGAGATGAGTGTAAAGAAAGTTGGGCAAATAACCGATATAAAAGGAGGGGTGGATTTCGCTTGCGAAAACGGAGAAGGGAATTTGGTTGCATATACCTCAGATAGAAGCTCATTACCCAACCTTGTTTCTTTAAAGGGAAAGGTAAGAGAAATACATTTGCCTGGTTTTTCTTCAATAAAGAGGATACTCGGCGTATCCTGTTTCTATGAAGGTGATAAAATGAAGATCATTGTCTTTCGTGCAATCCAGGATGACAAATTCGAAAAAGCAGGCGATCCTACATATTCCCTGGCAGTTTTTATTGAAAACGGAGAAGGGGACCGGGAGAGTTACTGGCATTTTAATACCATTCTCTATGATAGTTACTCTCCACATAGGGTAGAATTTCATGAAGATCCTTTTATTCAAAAGGGGTTTGTCAGATTAACTGCCTATGGATATGCAGAAGAAGGCAATTCTTTGCTTGGACAGTATCTAATTCCAAAAAATTTAGATCAGTTTAGAGATAAATAACAATCAACAATTAAATATCTCCCTCTAACTTTTTATGTTATGGAGATTTTTTTTTGCAAAAATACATATGAAAATGCATTCATATATTAAATCTTATCTTTT
>CAZWUT010000059.1:0-4536 GCA_964636765.1 Candidatus Woesearchaeota archaeon
ATTATAATGTGTTTGAGGAAGCATCATTCCGTATCCTTCTGAATATCCCTGATAAAGTCCAAGTGATTGATTCCAGTAAGGCATTCCTCCAATAGAATACATTGGTGCTCCAACACCTTCAAGAGATTCTTTAAGAGGGTTTGTCTGCATGTGCTGCCACCAATCACCAGCTTCAATAATTTTCTTTGCTTCAAAGCCTTCTTTTCCTAACTTTTGCATAATTTCTTTCATAGGGACATTTCCCATCCCCATTGGCAATTCTGTATGCTCTAAACCAAAATTATCAGAAAGATGAACATGTTTCAAAAAAGGACGGATTTTTTCAGATTCTTTTATAATCTCTTTTGATCCAAATCCCTGCTTACGAAGCATATTAATGTGTCCAACATCCCATGTTGCTCCTATGAGTTTTTCAGCCTGTGCCTCAGCCTGTTTCCTATTTGCTCCTTCTTCAACCAGTTTTTTTACAAATTGTTCTCTTGATTTAATAACTAAATTCTTTAAATCTTCTCCAGTTGAAAGAGCATGTCCTATGGGGGGGTTTTCAATTGAAATTATCGGGGCTTTGTTTCCGAATTTTTTATAAGCAGCATAAGCAGCATTTCCAAAAGTTTTTGAGGATTTTTCCAGTGCAAAATCTTCAAGAGGAATAAAGAAATTTGGATTTATCTCTTTCATTTCCTGGGCAAAAAGTTGTAATGCTTTTGAACGGTTTTGCAAATCAAATTGGTTTTGATTTGCTATTTTTACTTCATCTTCTGATAAGTTTTTAATTTTTTCATATCCAAAACCAAGCATATTTTTTTCAAAATTTTTTCCTGCTTTTTCCAGTTTTTTCCTTGTTTCTTCATTACCTTCACTGTATTCATATGCTTTGCTGAATAATGTTGTAATTGCCTGCTGTGCGTCACGCAAATGCTCATCAGCAGTTCTTATATTTAACAATACCTGCTGTTGTTCTTTAGGAACTTTGTAAATTATTTCATCGTCATGTTGATAAAGATTGTAAAGATTTTTTGCTGCAGGATAATTTTCAGCTAAAATTCTGTCTCCCATTTCTTTTTGGAAGATTATTTTATTTACATCATCATCCCATTTTGTATCATTCATCATCTTCAGTCTTTTTTCAGGGGTTTTTATTTCTTCATGAACCCCTTTTTCACCTCCAGGAGTAAAATATGGCTCTTCCTGTGCTGCCTGAACCATCTGGCCTGTTGTTTTATCAATAACAATCATTTTTTTGAATTCTCTTTGTTTTTTTCCCTCAACATCTCCAAGCGTTTTCCATTCACTTCCTGGAATTCCTTCTGAAGTGTGAAAAGTAACATTAATGTTTCCATCAGGGTCAATTTCATGGCTTCTTTCTAAGGTGTTTATTATTACTCTCTCAGACTGCTGTCTTCCTGTTTCATCAAATCCCTGCTGGGAAATTCCTGCTGTGTCTATTACAGGACCGTGAACAGAAAGGTCTATTCCTGTTAAGTCTGCAAGCTGTTTTGCTTCTTTCAAATGCTGTTTTGGAACTGCATCAAAAATTCTTGGTGTAACCATTGTCAGTTCAATTTGTTTTACACCAGAAGCTAATTTTCCAGAAACCTCTTTAATCAGGTTTGCTGTTCTTGGATCAGTTGTTATTCCAAGAGAGCCTGTACCTGTTCTGTAACCTGTAAAATCATTAGAATATGCTTTATTTGGATCAAGACTTGAAGGACCTCCCTGATATTCTGTTAAAGTATATCCCCCTGTTTTTGCCATAAATTATTCAGGATAAAATTCTTTATTAATTTAATGGTCTGATTCATAATGCATATCTATTTGTCTTTCCTGAAATGATTTTGAATGAGTTTTATTTTTTTCTTTATCTTCAAATGTTTTTACAGAAAAGTAAGTTTCCTGGGAATTTTTATTATCCTCTCTTGGTTCATATTTAACAGATTGGAATTCTTTTACAGAATCAAGTTTTGAATGGCTTATTTCTTCTGCTTTTTGAGTTTTTGCTGATACTTCACCTTCATACTGGATGTATTTTGGTTCTTCTTTGTTTTGATTTGATGGAATATATTTAAATGAATTATTTTCTTTTCCTGAATTGCTATTGCTGAGATTTGAATTTCCAATGCCTTCTTCTAATCCGACAAAAATCGGCTGTGGTTGATGAGGATTTACTCTTTCAAGAGAAACTTTTGTTTCAGGCAATTCAGCAAAGAATTCATCCGGATTTTTATGGAGAAAATTTTCAAACTGTTCAGAGTTAATTTCTTCAGATTCTTCTTCTATTATTTCTTCTAAAGAATCTTCTTCATTATCCTGAATATCTTCTGAATTGGTTTTTTCAGAGTCTTTTTTTAATTCTTCCTTTTCTGTTTTTTCTTCTTTTTCTTTTTTAGAATCTTTCTTTTTGGGCATAATTTATAGAGATAAAAGAAGTATATATTTTTTTCTGATGTCTTATGTATAACTTGGCATTGTGTGGGCTTTTTTATATATATCAAATAAGCTGAAAATTGTTTCAACTGCTTTTTTTGCAGCAAGAGTTCTTAAATGCTCTTTTTCTATCCAATTATCTTTTGAAGGTTCTTTAAAATCATCTTTTTTTGTTTCTTTTTTAGGAGAAGATTTTTTATTGTATCCTCCTATTAATGCCAAAAAAGGATTTGAGTCATCTGAGGATTCTTTTTTCTTTTCTTCAAGTTCTTTTTTCTGTGTTTCCTCGTCAAGATAATAATTTATTTCATCCTGCAATTGATCCAGACTTTCTTTTGTTACACCTTCAATTAATTTTAAGGCATCATTCATATCAGAATTTTCCAGTTCCTTGTCAAGCATTTTCAATTCTTCATTATTTAGTGCATAAGCAGAAAAAGTAACTTCTGCTCTTCCTCCGAATGTAAAATGTGATTGCTGTGCAACTTTTTGAGGAATTCCCCTAAATTTAAATTCAACTAAAACACATGAAAAATATTCCCTTTTTAGTGTTCTTAGAAAACTTTCTTTTGTAAATTCTTCTGGAAGGTCACCTTCAAGTGATGATTCTTTTGGTTTGAGTTTATTCTTTCCTAATAATGTCAGGTTTAGCATTATTGTGTTGAATGTTTTTACTAATGCAGGTTCACGGCCTCCTTCTGTGTGTTCTAAATCTTTTGCAGCCTGCAAATAAGGTTTTGCCCATCTTGAATATAATTTTAAACTGTTTACCTGGCTTTTTAAATAAGTTTTTTCAATTTCATATCTTTTTTTCAGTTCTATTTCAGAACTTTTAATCCAGTTATTAAATTCATTGATTCTTGGTTTTAATATTCTTTTTACTCTTTCATTTAAGTCCAGATTTTCAACATCTTTTTCATCTTTTGATGCCAGGAATGCATCTATTAAAGTAACAAAACCTCCCTGCCCCAAACCCATTGCTTTTATTGAAGAATTTCCTTTTTGTATGTCAACTTTATCCATCCAAATTTGCTTTAAGGATAATCTTGCTGCTTCAGATGTATTTTTTTCTTTTGAATTTAAATCTTCATAACTTTGCAGTCTTGTTCTGAAATCCTTTAAATCATAAATTAAATTTAAAACGCTTCTCAAAACCATATTTATATCTCCTAAGAGTTTTGAGCCCTGCTGTTGCATTATTGTAGCTCTTTGTCCTAATTCTGAAAAATGACCTGAGCCTGGAGAAGATGAAAAATTATCAATTAATTTTTCTGTACCAAGCCCGAATTCATTCATTAAGTCAAGGATGAAAAAGTAAATTGGTTCAAGTGTTTCAGATGATGAATCATAAACAAGAGTATGTTTTGCCAGTGCGCTTCCCTTGAAAAATTTTGGATATTCTCCAGGGATATAGCTTACTGGTTTTGGTTGTACTTCATCAGCAGGGATTTTGCTTTTAGAACCATACTTTTTTAATAGTTCTTTTCCGTTTTCAGCATATAATTCAGGATTGATTTTTCCAATAAGTTGTTGAACAGTTGCCATTCTAATAATAAGAATGTTGCATTTAAAAAATGTTATGTAAGCTCTTTATCAAACACAACTAAATTTATAAATATAATTTATCTTATTTAAGTATGGGTTTATTTAAAAAAAAGAAAAGCGATTTCATAGATTTGGGTGAAAGATATAAAAAACAGCAGGATAAAATTGAAAGCAGTGTTTCCAGAACATTAGCAGAATCTGAAAAAGAAAAAAGGGCTTCTGAAAATACCAATTCAAATGCAAATTTTTTTAATATGTTTAATAGTGATAATTCAAATTCTTCAGTTTCAGAAAGTTCAGATTCTTCAGGGGTTTATGGAGATACAGTTAATCCTGATGAAAAAAGAAGAAGACTTACCAGAAGACTTAAAGAAATGACTGACAAATTGGAAAATATTTCAAATCAGATTTATCATCTTCAGCAGAGGATGGAGTTAGTTGAAAAAAAATTAAATATTAGTAAATATTAAAAGATGAACAAAAAAGGAAGTTTTTATGTTGTTTTTTTCACAATAATTCTTTTTGTTGTTGTAATAACTGATTTGTTCTTTTTTAAAAAAAAAGATA
>CAZWUT010000060.1:0-4492 GCA_964636765.1 Candidatus Woesearchaeota archaeon
ACATTATGCAAATGGATGATTGGTTTTCTTGATTTTTTTTCACCAGTTTTCATGATAGGAATAAATAAAATTATTATTTAAATGCTTTTATCTCCTCTTAACAAACTCCTTCAATAACCTAACAACTTCCTCTTTTTTGTAGGGCAAAAAACTAATGCTTCCTGCATTTTTATGCCCACCACCATTAACAAAGGCTTCAGGCAATTTTTTATTTAAGAAAACAATCAAATCATGAACAGAAAAATTAGCTTCATCTGTTGCACGCATTGTTATTGCTGTATTCATAACTCCGGCAGTTATTAAATTTGTAATATTTTTTTCAATCTGTAAATTATCATGAACTAAACCAACTGCTCTGCCTGGTTTAGGAAAAAATCCAAATCCCGGAAAGGTTGATTCAATATCAATTATTTGTAAATTATTTTTTCCTAATTTTTCCTGTTTAGCATTGCTTTTTCCAATTGCCAAGCCTTTTTTATCCATTTCCCTGATATAAGGTGCCATTAATTTAACCAAAGCTTTTTGTTTATCCCTTGGCTCTCCAAATAAAACTTCAATATACTCTCTAACTTCCATAAATCTAACTTTTGCAGAAACATAATCTATAACCAAAGCAATATCAGAAAGCAATTCTTTTGTATAACCCTCATCTTCTGCAATTTTAAGATAATCTTTCATAGTTTCAGGATTTCCCAAATCAATTCTATCTGCAAAACCAGACATTGCAGGAATTTGTGAAATATTTTTCACATCTGGATTAATAAATCTTGCAAGTTCAGTGCACAGCATTCCGGCAGAATAGTGTCCTCCGTCTTCTCCAACTAAAAAAGGATTAATATGGACTTTAACTTCTTTGGATATGACATCTTCATCAAAACCATGATGGTCTACAACAATAAAATCACTTCCATGAATTTTACCCTGCTTAATTGCCATTAAATCTTCTGGAGAAGAGCCATTATCTGCAATAATAATTAAAGGCATTTTATTTGAAAATTTTGCTACATTTCTCAAAGAATTTGCAGTATCTCTAATAGAATCATCTATTTCATAAAAAGGCGCCTGACAAGGTGCTCTTTGAAAAAATTCCCAAGCAGCTTTTTCAGAATTATGCTGTTTTTCTATTAAAGGCAAAATTGCTCTTTCCAAAGCAAAACCAGAACTATATCCATCTGCATCATTATGGTGTCTGACAATTATTGGTCTATCCTGAATAATTGCCAGTCTAATTTCAGTTGCAGCTTTAATAAAATCTTTTTTCAATTTATCCAAAATTGGACTTTTAACTAAAAAAGGAATCTCCTTAACGTCTGCTCTTTTTCTTTCAATATTTTCAATTTGTTTCATAAAAACTTCTTTTTGAGAATCTGAAACTTCATAAATACTTTTAATTTCCCCTTCAATTTCCCCTTGGAATTCTACAACATCCAAAACAGATTTTATAATTGAATCTTCTTCAATCTCAGGATATGCCCTTTCTCCAGGTCCAGTAAAACCTTTCAAAGCAAAACTTCCAGTTCCGTCTGAAACTACAAAAATTGTAGGCCCACCTGTCTGAATCACACGATTAACTTTCGCTACAATAGAAATTCTTTCTTTCGCTCCGCTAATATCTTTAATCAACCTCTCATTGACTTCCACACTTCTAGCGGGTTTCTTAAAACCTTTTTTAAAAGATTTTTTAGAATTTTTATTAAAATTTTTTTTATTTTTCATTTTATTTTACTAAAAATATAATAATATTAAACTTATTAATCTTTCTTCTTTATGTGAAACAAAATTCATATGGGATTATAAAGCTTTTGGTTTTCAAAAAATTACAACTTATCAGGCAATCTTTCCTCTATTTTATCGAGATTTAATCTATAAGCTCTTACAAAATTATCATTTACATGTGCATACAAAATTACTTGTTTTTTATTTAAAACAATTAATTCACTTGCAAAAGTTATTGTTGTTGCTAATGGGTCTTCAAATAAAGGTTCTTTATCAATCCAGACAATTTTCTTTTTACTATAATCAAATAAAAAAAGCCCAGGTTTAAATTTTCCATAATGAAATTTTCCATTAATATTTTTTGTTTTTTCACGCCCATTTATAATTCCAACAAGATATTTATCATGTTTCAAAATATCAGGACTAAAAAACCTGCATGGAGAAGAAAAACCAGCACACCAGGATTTAGATTCTTTTTCAGGGTCATGAATCAGTTTAAGATATTCCCATTTTTTAGATAAATTCTTTGTTTTTGATATTCCAACTCCATAATACCCTTTTTTATTAGGTTTCTTAAGCCATGTTTCAACTAAAAAAAATTTCTCATCTTTTTTCATTTCAGGAACAGGACAAATTTCCTTAAATCCAACAATTTCTTTATTTAATTTTCCTAAAACAGGTAAGGTCATTTTAAGATTTTCTAAAGAATCTCCAAAAGCATGCCCAGTATAAACATCATACCAATCAACATTTTTATGTTTAAATGGGATTGTAAAATAAAGATGCTTTTTGCCTTTTTTATCAACAAGTATATCTGGGTCTTCTAAACCAATAAAATAAATTTCTTCATTTTCAAATTTTTTAATTATTTTTTCAAAACCCTTAATATTCAAATCTCCAACAATTTCCCATTTTAACAAATCATCACTTTCAACTAAAACCAATTTACTTTTATCAACATAACCCGGAACATCCTGACTGCCTATTCTTTCAAAAACCTGCCTTGCAACACCTTTATAAGGATTTTTACTTGAAAAATCTAAAGATAAAGCCATATATCTCATTCCACCTTTCAAATCAATTGTTCCTAAAACAGGCTTCTCCAAATATTCAACACACTCATTTAATTTTTTCCAGACCATAAATAAAACAAGATTAAACTCTTTAAATAATTAATTTTTGCTGGCAAGTCTGACTAATTTAGAATAAGCCCTGTTAGCTTTTCTTTCATTTGGAGCAAAAATAACAATTCCATTATCAGAACTAATTTTCACTGCATACCTTTTATGAACATATGTCTGCTCCTCTCCAACACCAAACCCGGTAAAGGCATAATTTGGATTCTGCGAATGATTAGTTTTATCAATTAAATAACTTCTAATTTTTTCTTTCAAATCTTTTCCGGTTTCAAATACCTTTGGAATCATAAATCCCCTAAAAATTATCTATTTAAATAAATTTATGCTCAGGAGAAGATATATTAAATTCTCAAAAATATTAATCACAATCTTTAAAAACCGATTTCTCAATAAATATACAATGGCATTTAAAATAAACATTGGGACAAAAGAAGGAAAAACATATAAATTAGAAAGTGAAACAGAAGAATTAGTTGGAAAAGAATTAGGGGAAAAAATACCCGGAAAAACAATTTCTGCAGACTTAGAAGGATATGAATTTGAAATTACAGGAACATCAGATAAATCTGGATTTACTTCAAGAAAAGATGTTGATGGAGCAGAAACAAAAAAATTACTTTTAAGTTATGAAAAAGGCATGAAAACCCGCCCAAGACAGGAAGGTAAAAAGAAACATTCAAACAAAACTCCAAAAGGATTAAGATTAAGAAAAACAATTCGGGGAAAAGTTATTTCAAAAGATATTAGGCAAATTAATTTAAAGGTTTTAAAAGACGGAAAGAAATCTTTAAAAGATATTTTTGAAAAACCTGCTGAAACTCCTGTTTCAGAACCAGCTCAAGAAAAGAAAGAGTGATTAACCTTTTTCTCTTTTCTTCTTTAAATCATAAAAATATTGTGAACCATGCTCTCCTTTTGGAGCAATAAGATTTTTCTTTAATTGAACAATGTATAAAATTCCTTTTTTAGAATCAACTTCAATAAAATCTGAATCCTCATAAATAAGATTAAAACCCACCTTGCATGTGCTCCCTCTCGGATTTGAATCAAATTCAGTAAAACCTATTTTATTTTCTAATTGATTTTTTATATTGGGTTTCTGATAAAAATCCCCTCCATCTTTAAAACCATAACAAACCCCTACACTTCCAAGAAAAAGACCTGTAATTAAATTTGAATTTTCAGGAGAATGATCAATCCAATTCTTAAATGATTCCACCAAGACATGAGAGATTCCTTGATAATTCAATCTTCTTTTATTTTCTTCATTCAAACCCAGACCATCTTCCCTATAAAAATTAATTATCTTTTCAAAAACTCCAGAACAATATTGAACCAACAAATCCTGCATTTCCTTTTCTGAACCAAAAGGATAAATCTCATATTGAATCAAAGGAGTTTCTTTATCAGAGCAAATCATTTCTAAAACTCTCTCTGAAGGTTTGAATAATCCCATAAATCCCAAATAAAAATCATATTAATAAATATTATTGCAATCAAAAACATTATAAACCAAATCTATTATCTAATTCTATGACAAATATTCCTGAAATTAACATAGGAGTTGTAGGACACATTGACCATGGAAAAACAACCCTACTTAGCAGACTTACTGGAAAATTTACAGATACACATTC
>CAZWUT010000061.1:0-4463 GCA_964636765.1 Candidatus Woesearchaeota archaeon
GGTTAATCACAATAAATCTTAAAAATACACTTAATATAAATTTTCATGGAAAATGAATTAATAAACAAAATAAAAAATTTTTTTAAACAGGAAAATTATGGTGTTGAAGCAATTTTTGAAAATAAAGAGGAGGATTATGAATATTATGTAATCTATACTGGACCAGAAAAATCAGTGGACATAGTTTTAAATGATAAAGCATATGATAATTTAATTGGATTTCAGAGAGAAAATCAATTACACATTTTAGGTTTTTATCTAAAAAAAGGGGATACATCAAAAGAGAAATTAACAAAAGAATTTCAAAGAGAGGGATATAAAAAAATATTTGAAGAAAGATAATTTACAATAAAAACTAAATACTTCAAAAATTTTAATTTTTAATGGCAAAGGCAACAGATTACTTATCACTTTCAATAAAATTAATACTAATTTTATCAATTTTAAATGGGATTTATAATTCCTTGTGGCACTTGGTTTCAACAGATATTTTTCTTCTGATTTTAATGTTTATCCCACAGATATTCAAAAAATACCAAATCCAGATTCCAAAGAAATTTGAATGGTTGCTTCTTATTTTTGTAATAATAACACTATTTCTTGGAAAAATGAGCGGAATAATAACCCCCCTAATCTTTGGGATAGCAATAGCAATGATTGGGTTTATGATTCTTGCAATACTTTATTCAAGCAACCAGATAAAAAAGAATTACTTTCTGATAATAATGTTTTCCTTTAATTTTGCAGTTGCTCTTGGATTTGCAATAGAACTTATAAAATATTATCTGAAATTGGTATTAAACCACAACCTCTCAGTTGAACTTTATAAATACTCTATGCAAACAATGACTTTTGTAATTTTAGGAGCATTAATCTCAGCAATAATAGGATACTTGTATATGAAAAGCTACAAAAACATATTAAGAAAAATTGCAAGAATTTTTACAAAAAACAATCAGGATTTGTTCATAAGAAACAATGAAGAAATTCTTTCAATAATCAAAGAAGGTGAAAATGAAACAACTGAATTCAAATCAACACTAAGAGTTAATCTTCATACAAATGAATTTGACAGAAAAATAGAGCATTCTGTTTTAAAGACAATCACAGCATTTCTGAATTCAGAAGGAGGAAATTTATTCATTGGAATAGCAAACAATGAAGAAGTTTTAGGAATTGAAAAAGACAAATTCCCAAATTCAGATAAGTTTAATCTTCATTTAATAAATATTATAAAAGAAAAAATTGGGAAAAAACACCTAAATCTAATTTCATTACAAACAATAAAAATCCGTGATAGAGAGATAGTTTTAGTAAGATGTAAAAAATCCAAAACACCTGTTTTCCTTAAGACTTCTCAAAATGAAGAGGAGTTTTATATCAGAACAGGAAATTCAACAACCCAGATAGCAGGAAGTGAATTAATTGATTATATAGAAAAAAGATTTAAGAAAAATTAAAAGGATTTTAACACCGTCGAAGCCTTTATAAACGGACTTTTCTATTAAAAATCATAAAAATGGCAGAAAAAAGCAAAGATTCGTCATATAAAGTGCAAAATATTGTTGCAACTGCTTCTTTAGGCAAACCTGTGCCATTAACAAAACTTGCACGAACACAGCCAAATACAGAGTATAATCCAGAAACATTTCCAGGACTTGTTTTGCGTATTAAAGAACCAAAATCAGCTGTTTTAGTCTTTTCTTCTGGAAATCTTGTCTGTACAGGAACAAAATCAACTACTCAAGTTAGGCAGGTAATCGATGCTGTAATAAAACAGCTTAAAAAAATAAGTGTAAATATTACTGCTAAACCAAAAATAACAGTTCAGAATATAGTTGCTTCAGGAACAATTAATTTAAAGTTAAATTTAAATTTCCTTGCCTTGGAAATGGAAAATACAGAATACGAGCCAGAGCAATTTCCTGGTTTGGTTTACAAATTAATTGAACCAACTGCAACATTCCTTTTATTCTCAAACGGAAAACTTGTTTGCACAGGAACAAAAAACAAACAACAGCTTGAGGATTCTATGGAGCAACTTCTTAGAAATGTCAAACAGGCATTGAAAAATTATAAAAAATAATTAGTCTTTACTTTTGGAATATTTTCCTAAAAAGTTAATTTTATTAACCATTTATTTATTCAATTTATATGTTAATCGGATTAGTAGGAAAACCCTCTGTAGGAAAAAGCACTTTCTTTAAAGCAGCTACTTTAGCAGAAGTTGAAATTGCTTCATATCCATTTACAACAATAAAAGCAAACCACGGGGTAGGTTATGTCAAAGTAGAATGCATTGATAAGGATTTTAATACAAAATGCAATCCAAACCACGGGTTTTGCATAAACTCAAACAGATTTGTTCCAATAGATTTAATGGATGTTGCAGGACTTGTCCCGGGTGCTTCGGAAGGAAAAGGATTAGGAAACCAATTTTTAGATGACTTGCGTGAAGCAGATGCTTTTATTCAAATTGTTGATTGTTCCGGCGAAACAAATGCAGAAGGAAAAATTATTGAAAAAAACCAAAATTATGAAATCTATGAAGACATCTACTTTCTAGAAAAAGAACTTGACAAATGGTTCTATAATCTTTTAATAAAAGCATGGAAGAGTTTTGCAAGAAAAGTTGAAACTCAGGACATAAAATTTTCAGAAGCTGTAACAACACAATTCTCGGGATTAAAAGTTAAAGAATCTCAGGTAAAAAGTGTTTTATTAAAATTAAATCTTCCTGAAAAACCAACCCAATGGACAGAGGAACAATTAATGAATTTTGCAAAGGGATTAAGAAAAGAATCAAAACCAATGATAATTGCTGCAAATAAAGTTGATTTGCCCCAAGGAAAACAAAATTACAAGAAAATTAAATCAAAATTCCCTGATTACATAATAATTCCGTGTTCTGCAGACTCAGAACTTGCTCTAAGGCAGGCCGCAAAATCTAACCTAATAGAATACATCCCGGGAGAAAAAGATTTCAAAATATTAAAAGAATTATCTGAAAAGCAAAATGAAGCACTAAATAAAATTAAAAAAGATGTTCTCGAAAAATTCGAATTTGGAACAGGTATTCAGGAAATTCTTAACAAAGCTGTTTTTGATTTATTGGGTTATTTGGCAATTTTCCCTGCTTCAGCAAATAAACTTAAAGATAGTAAAGGAAACATTTTACCAGATTGTTTTTTGCTTCCTCCAAAATCAACAGCTCTGGATTTTGCATATTATCTGCACACAGATTTTGGAAAAAATTTTATTAAAGCAATCCATGCAAAAACAAAAAGAGCTTTAGGAAAAGATTATGAACTAAAACACAGGGATGCACTTGAGATTGTTACAAGATAACTTTTTAATCATTAATTTCTTTTCTATTTTATGAAAAAAAACATTAAAGTTTTAAATCTTGCAGAAAATCTTGAAAGAAAATTAAAACCTTTTTGCAGAAAAATAAAAATTGCAGGAAGTATAAGAAGGCATGAAAAAAATCCGCAGGATATTGATATTGTTTTAATTCCAAAAGACAAAAACAAACTTGAAGAATTTGTAAAAAAGAAACTAAAGGGAAAACTTTTGCAGGGGGGAGAACATGAATCAACATGGAATATCTCTGGAGCAAAAGTTGAACTGTATTATACAAGTGAAAAAGAATGGGGTGCAGAACTTCTTGCTTACTCATCAAAAAAAGGAGCAGGAATTGGTCTGAGAATTGTTGCAAAAAGAAAAGGTTTCAAACTGACTCAGCACGGATTGTTTAACAGAAAAACAGGGGAAAAAATTGCAGGGAAAACCGAAAAAGAAATTTATTCTGCACTTGGAAGACCTTATAAAAAACCTGAAGAGAGATAATATGAAAATTAAAATAAAACTTCATCCAAATTCTTCTCAGGAGAAAATTAAAAAATTATCTGATGAAAAATTTGAAGTTTGGATAAAAGAAAAACCTCTTGAAAATAAAGCAAATCTTGCACTTGAAAATCTTATGAAAAAAAATTTCAAAAAATCTGCAAAAGTTATTAAAGGATTAAAATCAAGGAATAAGATTATTGAAATAAAATGAAATATGAACCAGCTTCAGATATACAATTAATTGCAGAAGAAATTTCAAAATTGCTTTTTTCCCACATTGTTATGGAAAGAGTAAAATGTTTCAGAAGTTATGGAAGTTCATCAAGAGGAACAATTGCAAGATGTCACGCACTTGGTAAACTAATGCAAAAAGCAATAGGAATAAAAGCCTATTACGCTTTAGAATTTATAAGTGAAAGATTTGATAAACTCTCCAAGGAAAATCAGATTAAAACAATCATTCATGAACTAATGCACATCCCCCAAACTTTTGGAGGGGGTTTCAGGCACCACGATCATGTAACAGAAAAAAATGTAAATTTAATGTATAAAACATATATTTCAAAAAAAGAAGGCTATGAAAAACGAAAAAATTGGTTTAATGTATAAAAATA
>CAZWUT010000062.1:0-4432 GCA_964636765.1 Candidatus Woesearchaeota archaeon
AATCAAATGTCATGTCTGCAAAAAGTTCTTTCAAACTCAAAAATTTATTGTAAAATTTAACATGCTTTTGCAGTCCCAGTTTTTTAACCTCTTCCATTAATTCATTTCTGTAAGATTCTCCTTCATTTTTTCTGATAACAGGATGGGTTTCTCCGATTATCAAATAAAGTAAATCCGGATATTTTTTAATTAATTTTGGAAGGGCCCGAATCATATATTCAATTCCCTTGCCCCTGCTTAATAATCCAAAGGTCGATATTATTTTTTTGCCTTCTAATTTTAACTTCTCTTTGAATTTTTTAGTTCCTACAAAAGGGACAGTGGGAATTCCATGAGGAACAAATGATATTTTTGATTCATCTATTCCATAATCTTCTCTTAAAATTTCAATTGCTTTTTTTGCAAGAACAACAATAACTTCGCTTTTATCACAAAGGGATTTTACAATTCTTTTAAGTTGCATTTCAGGATTTGGGAGAACTGAATGAAATGTAACAACAACTGGTTTTTCAATTAATTCCAAAAAAGGGAGAAGATGATTCCCTCTTTCACCCCCAAAAATACCGAATTCATGCTGGATGCACACTAAATCAATATCCTTTGATTCATTTATTTTTTTTGCAGTATGGATATAATCATCAATATCATCTTTATTAATTTCCATTATTACGCTTCTGCTGTAATTATAAATATTAACATCATCATTTAATGCAATAATATTTGCTTTTATCTCAGAACTGAATTTCCTGTTAATCGCCGTCGATAAATCTTTTGTAAATGTCGCTATTCCGCATTCTTTTGGAGGATAGTTACTCAAAAAACATATTTTCTGCATAGGGTTATCCTTTTCATCCTTATTCATTTTCTAAGATGTCGAATTAATTATTTATAAATTCTTATATGCTGTATTATCACTTTCAAAAACGCCCGCACGAGGAATCGAACCTCGGAGTCCAGAGGACCAGGCACTCCAGGCCTGTGCAATACCATTATGCGATACGGGCATATGAATTTTATTTCATAAATCTTTAAAAAGTTTTTTCTGATTTGGATCTTCTTCTTTTTTGGGTTTACGGGATTTTTTCCTTTTCTTAGGTTTTTTCTCCAAATCTTTTCTATTGTGTTTTCCGTTTTTGAAGATTCCTCCTCCTTTAGCAGAACACCCCCCACAATAAATGGTGTAATCATCATGATGGCACATTTTTACACGACCTCTATTATTTCCAATTATCTTTTCCCACTCAGGATGAATCTTTTTTAATACTAATTGGTTATCAAAATAGATGTAACTTGCTTCATTTTCTTTTAGAAATAATTTTTCCTGATTAGGATGTTTGTTCTTTAAGAAATCCCAATTTTCTCCAGTCATTCTAAAACATAAATCTTTGTTTTTGTGACGGAGAGGTAGAACTTGCACAATCATTTTATTCCTTTCTGCATCTGCAAGAACTTTCTTTTCAAATTCTCCAGGGGGAAGATTAGCTGCACAAAGTAGATAGTATTGAGAATCGACTCCTGCTTCTGCATATTTTCTTGCTTGTTCCATCCTCCATTCGTTTGTAGAACCATAAATTTCTACTGCTCCAAATTCAAATTTACTAAAAGGACTAACACCATAAAGCAAGGTTGAATTTGTACCCCTAAATAATTTTGCAAGGAATGGGTCGAAGGGCAAAAGTTTTGTAGGAATGACGCCTCTTGTCCCTACATCGACCATAACTTCTAAAGTTTCTGAAAATTTGTCTTTGGTAAAAGGGGTCCAACTCTCTGTTCTCTTCCCAAACCTGAGCATCTTAACGGGCCTTCCGAGAGTTTCTTCGCTATTATGGATTAATTTACATCCTCCCTTTATTTCTTCAGTTAATCTTTGCTTTGTAAAATCATACATTTCCTTTGGAAATCCTCCTTTTTTCCCGTGTTTCGCTTCAGAATAGCAATATTCGCACTCTCCCCAGGGGAAACTGAAGTAATTATAGAAATATGTCCCGTCAAAAGAGGCATTTGCTCCTGGAACAAATCTTGTAATACAATCTCCATTATAATCTATATTTGCTTCTAACCAACATTTATACACAAAATCTTGTTTTCCTCCTTGGAGAATTCTCTCCGGCTCTATTTTTTTAAGTTTTGTTTTTGCAATAATCTCTCCAACAGTTTTAATTCCCCATTCATTCTCATTTTCTACTTCTTGATCCTTACAAAAATCCAGAACATCTCCAAGAAAAAGTAATTCCAGCTCATCTTTTTTATTTCCAGAAAAAACAGTTTGCCCAGAGATATCATATTTTCTCATCACTTCTTCTCTATTTGGAATATAAATGCTCCGAGTTCCTTTTTTGGGAGTTTTATGAGGTTTAGTTTCAGAATGATTGTTATGAATTTTTCCCGAGATAATACATCTCCCGTCTTTTACTTGAAAATCTTTTGATAAAGTAACATATTTTTCCAAATTATTGAAATTTTTCAATTTGAAAACGTAAGCACTCCCGTCTTTATTCCTTTTTTTGTATGTAAGATGAGCAATGTTTTCAGATTCAATTTCAGGAGGCAATTTTAAGAGAACATCTTTTTGGTACCTATAGATTACAAGATACTTTTCTCCTTCAATATCATATGTAGCCCCAGTAACCTTCATTAAAATACCTAAACCCCTCCATTTAAAACCTTATAGATTGTGCTTAATATATTTTCAAAATAGATATTAAAAGAACTATATTCTTTTTAAAGAAATAATGTTTGGATTTTTATGGTGAAAAAAAAGACTGACCCAAGATTTAGATTTGTAAGAGTATTGGATGATGTTTTTGCAGGGTTGGATGATTATAAAAACAGCCCTTCTTTGAGAATGAGAAATAAATCAATAAAATATCCAATAAAGAAAGATAAAACAAATGATTTGGCAAATCAAGTGGGAGATTATTTTGGATTATTGACCCAAGGAATTACAGGTGGAATTTATCAAAAAAATTACAAAAACTATGAAAATGGTTTGATGGTTCAACCAGATTTAATTAGTCAAAATCATGAAAAAATCTGGGAATCTAAAGCAATTCGTGCAGGCGAATCTGTCAGACTTGGAGATACCCAAGTTTCTAAGTATGTTTATTTACAAAAAATTTTGCATGAAGAACTGGGAGGAAAATATCCCGTAATATCTTATCAAATATATAGACATAGAATTCAAGAGTTATTTAAAGAACTTAAAGAGAAACCCACAGAAAGATTAATTAATAAAATATCTAAGAATACTTTGAATTTAATTTCACTTCCTTTAGATGTGATAATAACGATCCATTCTAAAAAAGGAAGGAACAAGATTGATGGAGGGAAAAAGAAAGGAGATAAAGGTATTTTTAGTTCAAGAGATGAATCTAAAACATGGTATGGTTCTAATACTTCTATTAATGCAACTGCACTGAACAATTTTATCGCCTACCCTGAAAAAACATTAGAGATTTTTGGGTTGGATTCAGAAAATTATATTATCAAAAAGACAAGATTGCTTCAAACAGTTAAAGTGAATGAAAGTTTGATACATCCTTTTCCAATTTTAATTATCAAAAATAAACATTATCAAAAATGGGCAAAAGAATTTATGGAAGGAGAAGGAAAAGAATATGTGGATTTCTATGAAAGAAGTTTAGATGAAAAACATTTAGAAAATAATTTTCCAGTAGAACTTGAAGATTGGTTGAAATCTCCAAAAGACAGGGATGATGTTCCTTTTTAACTGTCATAATCCTTAAAAAGCAAATTCTCTTTTCTTCTTTATGGTGGAACTTATTTTAGGAATTGATGATGCAGGCCGTGGTCCTGTTATTGGTCCAATGGTTCTTGCAGGATGCTTAATTACAGAAGAGATTGAAAAAGAATTAAAAAAAGCAGGAGTTAGGGATTCAAAGCAATTAACCAATAAAAGAAGGGAATTTTTAGCAGAAATAATCCGTGAAAAAGCCGAAATCTTTGAAGTAACAATTTCACATCCTAAAGAAATTGACGGAAGTCTTGAAAACGGAACAAATCTTAATCTTCTTGAAGCAATTAAAACAGCAGAAATAATTAACAGAATTAACAAAGGTTTCAGAAAGCTAAAAATTGTAATTGATTGCCCTTCTGTAAGTATAGAAAAATGGAAGGATTTGGTTAAGCAACGGGTTAATGATTTATCAAATTTGGACATTATTTGTGAACATAAGGCAGATAAAAATCACATTTCTGTTTCAGCTGCATCAATTCTCGCAAAATCTATAAGGGAAAAAGAAATGGATAAATTAAAAGAGGTTTATGGAGATGAAATTGGTTCAGGATATCCATCAGACCCTCTAACCTGCAGATATCTTGAAAAACACGCCAAAAAGCATGCTGATAAAGGAATATTCAGAAAAACATGGGAAACCTGGCAAAAAGCATGCGAGAGAATTACTCAGAGAAC
>CAZWUT010000063.1:0-2112 GCA_964636765.1 Candidatus Woesearchaeota archaeon
CTACAAACAAACCTGCTGGAATAAATAAAGCTCCTTTTTCATCACCTTTTTTCTTTTTTGATTTATTTTTTGGCATGTTTTATAGAGAAAAAAAGAGTTTAATAAATTATCTAAACAGAATAAATAGTTTTTCCAGTAGCAGAAGTTCCTGAATCTTTAGAAATCCCCTCTTTATGTTTCATCAATGGAAAGGGCATTTATAATATTTTCTAAAGATAAAAAGATTGATTATGAATTTATTCAACAGTTACAGATTTTGCCAGATTTCTTGGTTTATCAACATCAAGTCCTTTCATATCTGCAATATAATATGCTAATAACTGCAAAGGAACTGAATTAAGTATAGGGGACAAAACATTTATTGTTTCAGGAACTTCTATAATATAATCTGCAAATTTCCTGAACTCTATATCTCCTTTAGTAACAATTGCTATGATTATTCCGTTTCTTGCCCTGACTTCCTGGATATTGCTTAAAACTTTTTGTGTGAGATGGTTTTTTGTTGCAATAAAAATTGTTGGCATGTATTCATCAACTAATGCAATTGGACCATGCTTCATTTCTGCAGCAGGATATCCCTCTGCATGAATATAAGAAATTTCTTTTAATTTTAATGCACCTTCCAAAGCTACTGGAAAGTTTATTCCACGACCAAAGTAAAGAAGATTTTTAACATCCCTGAATTTTAGCGCAATGTCCTCTATGCTTAATGCATCATCCAAAATTTCCTTAACTTTATTTGGAAGGTTTTCTATTTCATTTAATAATTCGGGATTTAATTTTTGACCCCTTTCCTGTCTTGCATAAAGTGCCAAAAGAAGCAATGCAACAACCTGTGAAGTGAATGCTTTTGTTGAAGCAACTCCTGTTTCAGGACCTGCATGAAGGTAAATTCCTGAGTCTACTTCACGAGTTATAGTAGAACCAACAACATTTACAATTCCTATTGTTTTTGCATTTTTTGATTTTGCTTCACGAATTGCTGCAAGAGTGTCGGCAGTTTCACCAGACTGGGAAATTGCAACAACCAAATCATTTTGAGACAAAATAGGATTCCTGTATCTAAATTCTGATGCATAATCAACTTCAACAGGGATTCTCGTGAAATTTTCAATTAAATATTTTCCAATTAATGCAGAATGCCAACTTGTTCCGCAGGCTGTGAGAATAATCCTTCTTATCTGATTAAAATCTATTCCATTAAGGGTTAATTTTATTCTGTTATTTTTTATTCTTCCACGAATAGTATTTCTTATAACATCCGGCTGTTCAAAAATTTCTTTAAGCATAAAATGCTTAAAATTTCCTTTTTCAATTTCCTCAACAGACCACTTAATCTCGTGAACGGGTTTTTTTACAGAATCTCCGTTAACATGTCTTATAGTGTAATTATTTTTTTCTAAAACTGCAATTTCATCGTCGTGGAGGTAAATTATTTTTTTTGTATGCTCAAGGACTGCCGGAACATCAGAAGCAACAAACATTTCATTTTCACCAATTCCAATAATTAAAGGAGAACCTTTTCTTGCAACATACAATTTATTATCCTGATTGTTCATTATTGCCAGACCAAAAGTCCCTTCAATAACCTTGAGGGTTCTTGCAAGAGCATCTTCCAAATCTCCTTCATTAAACTTTTCCAGCAAATGTGCAATAATTTCTGAATCTGTATCTGAAATAATTTTATGACCCTCTTTTTCAAGGAGTTTTTTTAATGAAACAAAATTTTCAATTATTCCGTTATGAACTATTGCAATTTCCTTTTTGCAGTCAAAATGGGGGTGTGCATTTATTTCATTTGGATTTCCGTGAGTTGCCCAACGTGTATGAGCTATTCCAAGAGTTCCGTTTAAATATTTTAGCTCAGGATTTAATTCAAGTTCAGAAATTCTTCCCTGAGACTTTATTGTTTTTAATTCCTGATTATTTTTAATACAAACTCCTGCACTGTCATAACCTCTGTATTCAAGTTTTTTCAGACCATTTATTAAAATTGGAACTGCCTCTCTCTCACCAACGTACCCGATTATTCCACACATAAAAAGTTTTATGAAAACAAGTTTTTATTGTTTTGTATTATTGAAAATAGTGATAGATAGGAAGATTTAAAAG
>CAZWUT010000063.1:2212-4413 GCA_964636765.1 Candidatus Woesearchaeota archaeon
AAGTTTTTATTGTTTTGTATTATTGAAAATAGTGATAGATAGGAAGATTTAAAAGCAAATATTTTCTATTATTTTTGTAAGTCAGGCAGTTAACAACGGAACTTTGATGTTAAATCATCAAGAAATCGAGATATATGATTTCTAAGTTCTGAGGAAGGTCCGGACACCATAAAAAGCCATTCATGAAAGTGAATTGTCGCGAGGCAAAGCTCTGGTACAGAAACGACACAGCCTTATTTGAGTCATGAACCGTGAGGGAAACTTTGAAAATAAGGATTTGATGAAACGGGCATCTTGGCTGGTGCAACCGCTTTAATTGCGGGCATAGTTGAATGTTAACAACAACTGTTCGAATACGAAGTTGTACAGAATCTGGCCTATGCCTGGCTTATTTTTTTATTTTTCTAAAGGTTTAAAAAACTGTTTTTCATTTAAAAATCATGATTGGATTGGGGGTCTAGCTCAGCGGGAGAGCAATAGACTGAAGATCTATGTGTGCCGGGTTCGACTCCCGGGATCCCCATTTTTAAAAATTCATCATATTTCTCCAAGTTTCTAAGATTACTAGACCCAATTTCCTTAAAAAATAAGTTTGTATTTTTTACTCCACTTATTTGAATTTTATAATCTCTTTTTCCTTCTTTTACTCTTGGACTATTTATCCCCCTATTAAGACCTAAATAAGAAGTAATATTTAAGGAATCCAAAAAATCCTTCATTTGATTCAAAAGAGTTCTGCTCTTGGAAGAAAGGCCTATTACAGGATATTTCTTTCCCTCTTTATTTTTCAAAGATAAATGGCCATCTGTATCAAAAAACCCTCTTATAAACTTCCTGAACAAAATATTTTCTTTAGCAACCCAATCTGGGATTTCTATCTCTCCCTTATCTCCTAAAGGAAATCCCTTTTCCTTAATTAAATTAAATATTTTTTTTGAATAAATTATTACACGAATAGTATTTTGGTTTTCTCTCAAATAAATCTTTGGTGAGACATTAAATAATTTTTTTATTAATTTTGGAACATAATTCTTCATATAATCAAAATCTTTTTCTTTGTTTCCTGTGATTTCTATAACTGAAACTTTTCTTTTGGGATAAATATATTGATTTATATACCCATCTCCGGTTAATATGCCAAAAAATTCTGCCAACTCTTTTGAAAGTTTCATGAACAAAAATAAAATAAGAAATATAAATAAATACTTCCTGTAATTTTAAAATTATAAAAACATTTATAAAACTACAATCTTATATTAAGATAAATAAAAAGGTGTGAAATGGTATCAGAAGAAATCAAAACTCTTTCAGCATATGTTTTAAGCATAGTTGCTCTTGTGCTTGCATTTTTCAATCCAGTTCCTGGTTTGATTCTTGGAATTGTAAGTTTAGTGCAGTCTCTAAAGCAAAAAAACAAAGTTTCTCAAAAGGCAAAGATAATGAGCATTCTTGCTATAATTATTTCAATTGTGTTTATTATAGCTGCTTTAATAATCTCTCTTAAAGGTATAGATTTACTTTCAGGAATTCCTGGTGCTTAAAATGGGAAAACATAATAAAGGTGCAATGGAAATGTCTGTTGGAACAATTGTAACTATAGTTCTTCTTATGTCTGTTTTGGTTCTTGGATTGATTTTGGTAAAGTCTATTTTTGGAGGGGCTACTGAAAACATAAAGACAATAGATGACCAGGTAAAAAATGAAATTAGTGATTTATTTGGTTCTGGAGGAAATAATGTAGTTGTTAGTTTAGGAAGCCAAAATACTGCTAAAATAAAACAAGGAACAGAAAATTTTGGAATTCCAATAGGCTATTCTCCAGATGACCCTTCTTCATGGGGCTCAGCAAAAGACCAGTGTTTTTATACAATAACTGCAAGAAACGATAATAATTATTGCATTAAAAAAGGATGGCCAAATGTATTAAACTCCATAAAAACAGGAACAAGCAAGGTTGAATTTGATACTGTTGATGCTTTAAATGGATATGCACTAATTAAAATAGATGTGCCAGAAACAGCACCTATGTGTTTGCAGAGATTTGATGTTTTAGTTGAATGCAGAAACAGGGATGAACCTTCAGTCAAAACTTACTTTGATGTTGAAGTTATTAAAAAAGGCTTATTCTAATTAATTTTTTAAAGAGTTTATTCTTAGTTATTTAATGGAATTAAAATTATTCAATACTTTAACAAGAAAAA
>CAZWUT010000064.1:0-4385 GCA_964636765.1 Candidatus Woesearchaeota archaeon
ACAGTTAATTCTAAAGAAATTGGAGCAGCATAAGTAAGGTTTCTTAATCTTGCTTCAGCAGGCGTAACAAGAGATGAACTTCCATCAGCTTCTATAACATGTGGTCTGCCAACATCAATTTTTCCAAGAGTAATTTCAAAATCTTCATTGTTAATTGTGTCTTGAATTTCATCAACAATCTCCTGAAGTCTTTTTTCCATAAAATTATTAAAAGAAATAATATTTGATTCAACTAGTGAATGGTTCTGAAGATAATTCTTCATAACAATATGGCTGTTTTTTGATACCATTATTCTATTTCAAAACCTCCGACCATTGATTTCAAAATTATTTTTGCCATTAAATAACAACCCTGTAATATGTATTTACTTCATCCTCTTCTTTCCTTTCTATTTTTATAACATCTCCTACTTGGCAACCTTCTCCAAGTGCAGGGTCATTACAAAAAACTTTTGGTAGTTGAGATTTAGAAATATTTAATCTGGCAAGTAATTCTTCAGATTCTTTTTCACTAAGTTTAGTATGTTTGGGTTGAAGGATGTTCATTTTTACCAAAGGGGATTTAATCAAAGCCACATAGTTGTCACATTACAAAATCTTTAATAACTACGTAATAATAAAAGAAACAAAAATTTGATTTATAAACCTTTTGCTTATACTCTAAAGGATATGTTTGAAAATATATATTAAAGGAGATTATTTTGTTGGATATTTGCCTATTGAAAGACAAAATGGCCCCGAAGGGATTTGAACCCTCGACACCTGGATTGCTTTGTGACGAGTCGCGAAGCGAAACTACATTTCAGCATAAAAGTCCAGTGCTCTGACCAGGCTGAGCTACGGAGCCATAGATAAATGATAAAATATTAGTTTATAAAATTATTCTTTAATCAAAAACTTTTTGGAATATAGAAAAAAGACTCCTTCTTTCTCAACAAGAATATAATTTACATAATAATCAATGCCTTCAGAAGTAAATTCATAATTACCTTTATCATCAACTATCAAAAAACCAGCCTCAGAGATTTTGTTTCTTGCATATTCATTTATTTTTTTCGCTAATTCTTTAGAATCCCCCTTTTATTATTGGAAGCCAGATACTCTAAAGCATTATTTACCCTATTTATCATTTCAAAAACCCCTTCAACTTCTCTTCAAAATCCTCTTCACTCATTACACCCACAAACTGTTCAATTACTTTCCCGTCTCTGAACAAAACAAAATTAGGAATAGATGAAATATTATGTCTTTGTGCCAATTCTCTATTATCCTCAATATTGACTTTTCCAAATTTAATTCTTCCCTTAAATTTTTCAGAAAGTTCATCAATAACAGGACCCATCATAACACAGGGCATGCACCAGTCAGCATAGAAATCAATTAACACAGTTCCTTCTTTAACAAAATCATTGAATTTGCCATTTGTTAATTCTTCGGCCATTTTCCAGTTTCTGAATCTTTATCATTAAATTCATTAAAAATTATAGAAAAAACGTATTTTTAAGTTTGTTGGTTCTTGAAGTGTATTCTTGAATATCTAATTCTTTAAAAAATAATATTTCCATGATTTAAAATGGTGTATTTAACAAATTCTAAAGATGAAAAAATAAAAAAATTTCATCTTCAAAGACAAATGTTTGCTATTATTAACAACCAAGTTTATATTGCGCCAAAGAAAGTGGTTTGGTCCCATATTGATTGGTTTGAAAAATTAGGATTTAAAGTAGATGAAAAATTTCTGAACACATTTCCAAGAGGTTATTCTAATAAAAGTGGAATGTATTTTTACAAAGGATATAATCATGATTTTGATGAAAATTGTGAAAAGATTGTTTTGGAAAAATTAGAAGAATTAATTAAAAAATTAGACATTTCAATTAACAAACATTTATTTGGTGGAGTAATAAAAGCAAACAAGTCTGAAATATGGCCTCCAGACAAAGATTATGGATTGATTAAAAATTTAATTCACAGATAATCTATATCTGAACTTATTCCAGAACTCAAATTTTTCCCAGCTATTCTTGATTGTTCTTTTGCTCTAGCAATTTTGTTATTTGGGTCTGAATAATTCACAAAACCGAATGCTTTTTCTGCCCAAGAATATTTTGCACTAACTTGTTTTGCCATTTCCATTGTCATGGCCCTATAACTAAAATGCCCAGCAGGTTGAGTTCTTAATTCAGAAAAATGCTGAAATTCCCTCAGATTCATACCCACCATAAATCTCATCCTATTATTAAATAAAGTTGCATACTGTGCGGCCTCTTCCAATCCAGAATGCTTTAAATCTGAATTTAAATCTGCCATAATATAACTAACTTCTTCAACTTCTTTTTCAAGACCAACAATTCCCATTTCTGGAGGCATTATAAAACCCAAATCAGTAGTTAACTTTTGTCTTTGTTGAGTATTCATTCTATGCCTTTCCAAATCTCTATATTCTGCAAAACCTCCAACTAAATCAAAATTCAAGGGGTAACCTGCTTCAAGACCTTTTCCACTTCTGTCTCTTCTTGTTTGTCTATTTCC
This sequence comes from Candidatus Woesearchaeota archaeon, assembly GCA_964636765.1. GTDB lineage: Archaea > Nanobdellota > Nanobdellia > Pacearchaeales > GW2011-AR1 > MWBV01. The sequence continues at coordinate 2,533 of CAZWUT010000064.1, forward strand.
TATATAAATTTCAAAAATTCCCCTCTTCTTATCTTCAGGAAATTTTGAAAGATTCTCTAAAATTTGAGGCAATGAAATATTTGTGAAGGGAAAAATTGCAGAAGCAACAACCAAATCAAAATAGGGGGCTTCAGTAACGAGGCTAACTGATTTGTCTCTTGGAATAACACCTCTAAAAAGTCCTTTGGAAAGTGATTCCATTTCAAATTTAAATTTTTTCACATATTCATTGACACCATTTCTTTTTATGAAAGTAGGAATAACCTTCTTTAATTCTTTTTCTAATTTATTTCCTCTTTCTTGCATCTCACTCAAATTACCAGATTTCAAATGGGAAATTAAATTAGTGTAAAATCTCCCATTTGCATTAATTCCCAAATGAGTCAAAGTTGAAGAAGGCAATACGCACCGTCCAACATCCAAAGCAGCACATCGAATTGTAAAATTATAAGCATTGTTAAAAGCTTTCCTCTCTTCATCAGAAACAAGGTCACCCTCTTTAACTGAAACTTCATTCCCTTTTCTATTAACCTTTATTTCAAATCTATCCTTAAGGAATTCTTTTTCAAAAAATCTGGATAATCTTTTAATGCCTTCAGAATAAACTTCAAAAGCTTTATCATTAGCCTTTTCAAATTTCTCACCCAAACCCGAATCAATAATCTCTTTGGGCTTTAGATAACGCCATTTTCCTTCTGAATCTTTTGCATCATATTTAACATATCTCGTTGATTGTTCAATTGGACTCCCACCAATCCTTCTATCCTCAATTTCTTTTGTTAAAAGTTGCGAAACTTCCTCTATTCCAACGTGCGCATTTTCTAATTCTCCAACTGAATCATCTCCAAAGGCATTTAAAACTCTATCCATCAAAGCACTTCCTTTCTCTTGAGAAGGATTTCCTTCTTCATCCAAAAATTCATTTACTAAAGTTAGTTGTAATCCCGTAGGGGCACGTGAATATCTTGCCATCAAACCTCCAGTTAATTCAGAAGGTAAGCCATGAATTACAAAAGTATCTCCACCAACATTTGTAATATATCTTGAAAGTTTTTCTTTTATCTTATCAGGAACCTCTTCCATAAAATTATATCTCTTTTTTGCCATATTTAAAAAGATGAAAAATCTTTTTTAAGTACATGTTCTCTCAAAAGTATATTTTAAAGAATAATAGTTTATAATGAAAATAAATTCTCCCAAAATATGAAAAAGGGCAAAATAATTGTTATTGAAGGTACAGATTCTTCGGGAAAAGGAACACAAACTTCTTTATTATATGAAAGGTTCAATAAAGAAAATATTTCTTGTGAAAAAATGTCTTTCCCAAGATATGAAACACCCACAGGAAGGATAATTGGACAATGTTATTTAGGAAAAAAAGATTTAGGAGATAAATTGGGATGGCAAGGAGATTATTCTTGGTTTGGAGATGCAGATAAGGTTGATCCAAAGATAATAATCCCTCATTATGCAGCAGATAGAAAGGCAGCAGTTCCTGAAATTATAAAAATAATCAATTCTGGAAGCAATTTAATACTTGATAGATATGTTGAATCAAACATGGGTCATCAAGGAGGGAAAGCAAGAACAAAGATTAAGAGAGATGAAATAATAAAATATATAGAAAAATTAGAATATGAGTCTTTAGATCTTCCTAAACCCGATAAAGTTTTTTTCCTCTATGTTCCAACAGAAGTAGCATTTGAACTTCGAAAACAGCGTGATGGTGATGAAATTAATTTAGATGGGCACGAAACAAATTTTGATCATTTAAAAAATGCTGAAGAAACTTATTTGCATCTTGCAAAAAAATATGGGTGGTTAAAAATCAATTGTATAAAAAATAATCAAAT
>CAZWUT010000065.1:0-4295 GCA_964636765.1 Candidatus Woesearchaeota archaeon
TTAGATAAAGCTAAAAAAGCAATAAAAGGAACAAAAATAAAAAAAGTAATTGTAGCAACAAGAATAAACAAAAAAAAGTCATATTCTGGTAAATTTGCTAATTTTGATAATCTCATTAAAACAGAAAAAGAATCTTATTGCAAACCTGAAATAATGAATTCTGAAGACCCAATGTTTATTTTATACACCTCCGGAACAACTGGTAAACCAAAAGGAATTATTCATGACACAGGAGGATATGCTGTTCAGACTTATTTAACAACCAAATGGGTTTTTGATCTGCATCCGGATGAAGTAATGTGGTGCACTGCAGATATTGGATGGATTACAGGTCATACTTATGCATTTTACGGACCATTACTAAACGGAGCAACAACCTTAATTTATGAAGGAACCCCTGATTTTCCAAATCCTGGAAGATGGTGGAAAATAATTGATCAGTATAAAGTAAATGTTTTTTATACAGCTCCGACTGCAATAAGAATGTTTATTAAATTAGGGGATAAATGGCCTCAAAAATACAAACTGGATTCATTAAAGATACTTGGAACTGTCGGAGAGCCAATTGATGAAAAAGCATGGAAATGGTATTTTAATAAAATAGGAAAAAACAAATGCCCTATAATTGATACGTGGTGGCAGACTGAAACAGGCGGAACACTAATTAATGTCCTTCCGGGAATAGGTCCTTTTGTTCCGACAGTTGCAGGAAAAAGTTTTCCAGGAACAAAACACGGAATATTCAATAAGGACAATAAAAAAGTCTCAAAAGGATTTTTAGCTCAATTAAGCCCCTTTGCTCCGGGAATGCTTCATGGTGTCTGGAAAAACCACAAAAAGTATGTTGAAACATACTGGAAAACATTCAAAAACAAATATGACACAAGTGACGGGGCAATTATGAAAGGAAATTTATTAAAAATCACAGGAAGAACAGACGATGTTATGAAAGTTGCTGGACACAGATTATCCACAGCAGAACTGGAAAATGCAATTGACAAATACAAAAAAATAAATGAATCAGCAGTAGTTCCAATTCCAGACAAAATTCGTGGACAAGTCCCTGTTGCATTTGTTGTTTTAAAATCCGGAACAGGCAATTCTGAAATGGAAGCTAAAATAAAAAAACATGTTGATAATACTTTAGGTCCGACAGCAAGACCAAATAAAATCTACTTCACAAAAGACCTCCCAAAAACACGTTCAGGAAAAATAATGAGAAGAATCCTTAAAAATCTTTTAGCAGGAGAAGAACCAGCTGGATTAATGACCTTGGTAAATCCAGGATGTGTAACAGAAATAAAAGGACTTATTGGTGAAGTTAAAAAAAGTTGAATAAATATTCTAAATTACACAATTTCCTGCACAAAAACTTTATAAACTAATTTTTTCTTCAAACTCCTATGAAGAGAAGTTCAAGACGTTGGAAAAAGAAAGGACAAATGCGTTGGAAATGGCAGCGTAAAAAACTTAAGAAAGAAAAGCATAAGCGTAAGCTAAAGAGAGCAAGATCTAAATAATTCTCAAAAAATACATAACAACTTAAAAACATCTTCTAAATCACAATAACCTTTATTAAGCAACTTTTTATAATCTAAATATGGTGAGCGGTATTTGGACTGAAAAATATAGACCTTCTTCATTTAATGAACTCGTTGGACAGGAAGACATTATTAAAAGAGTTAAGTCACTTACAAATTCCCTGAATATACCCCATTTATTATTTGCAGGTCCTGCAGGAACAGGAAAATCAACTTTAGCACTTATTATTGTAAAAGAATTATATGGAAAAAACTGGAAAGAAAACTATCTTGAATTAAATGCCTCTGATGAAAGAGGTATAAATGTTGTAAGGGAAAAAGTAAAAAACTTTGCAAGAACAAAATCCCTTGGAAATGTTCCATTCAAAATAATTTTCCTTGATGAAGCAGATGCTTTAACTCCTGAAGCCCAGCAAGCCTTAAGAAGAACAATGGAAAATTACTCTTCAACATGCAGATTTATTATGTCCTGCAACTACTCAAGCAAAATTATTGATCCAATCCAGTCCAGATGTGCTATTTTTAGATTCAAACTTTTGGAAAAAAAAGATATTGAAAAATATCTTGGGAGAATAATAAAAGAGGAAAATCTCACAATTGAACCTGAAGCCTTTGAAATTATCTATGAAGGAAGTGAAGGGGACTGCAGAAGAGCCACAAACTTGCTTCAATCAACAGCTTCCATATCTCCATCAATAACTTCTGAACTTGTTTCAACAATAATATCAAATGCAAAACCAAAAGACATAAAGATTGTTCTTGATTATGCTCTTGCAGGAGATTTTCAGAATTCAAGGGAAAAACTACTGGATGTAATGTTAAAAGAATCCATCTCAGGACAGGATGTTATTAAAGCAATTCAAAAAGAGATTTGGAATCTTCCTGTAGAACCTGAAATAAAAGTAAAACTTACAGAAAAAACAGGGGAAGCAGAATTCAGAATTGTTGAAGGTTCTGACCCATTCATACAACTTCAGGCTCTTCTTGCAAGTTTTGTTCTTGCAGGATTAGGAAAGGAGTGAAAATGGATTTTGAAGACAAACCTAAAAAAATAGGGGTAGGTTTTGGAGTTATGATTATAAACAAAGAAAATCAGGTTTTATTGGGAAGACGTCATGAAAACCCTGAAAAAGCGGATTCAGAATTCAGAGTTTCTGGTGTCTGGACAATGCCGGGAGGAAAAATGGAATACGGAGAAAATTTTGAAGAGGCTGCAAACCGCGAGGTTTTTGAGGAAACAGGAATAAAGCTAAAAAATCCAAAAGTAATCTGCATAAACAATGACAAAAATGAACATGCCCATTTCATTACATTGGGCTTATTTTCAGATGAATTTGAAGGATTTCCAAGAACAATGGAACCCGATGAAATAACAGAATGGAAATGGTTTAATTTAAATTCTCTTCCTGAAAATATTTATTTTCCAAGTGCAAAAATCCTTGAAAACTACAAACAGCAAAAGTTTTACATTCCAACAGAAAGGAAAAATATTGAAGTTGAAATAAGAAGTTTCATAACAAAAGAAAAATATGAAGAACTCTTAAATTTTTTTAATCAAAATGCAACATTTGTAAAAGAAGATTTTCAGGAAACACATTATTTTGACTGTAAACAGGATTTAAGAATTCAGAAAAATAATCAAGGTTCAAAAATATGGTTAAAAAAAGGGCAAATTCATGATGAGGCAAGAGAAGAAATTGAAATCTATACAAAAGAAAATAATCTGGACAATCTTAATAAGTTATTTAATGCACTCGGACATAAAGTTGAAATAAAATGGTTAAGAGATAGAAATCAATTTGATTGGGACGGAATAAAAGTATGTCTTGATTATACAAAAGGATATGGATATATTATTGAACTTGAAAAATTAATTTCAAATGAAACTAAAGAAAAAGTTTTAGAAGAATTAAAACAAAAACTTTTAGAATTGGATGTTCCTCTAACTCCAAGAGAAGAATTTGAAAGACAATTTAATTACTACAAACAAAACTGGAGAAAATTAATTTAACATGGCTCATATAAACCAAGAAATAAAAGCAAGAATTTCTGAAGAAAAAGAAAAAGAAATCCGAAATTACCTTCTTAAGTTTGCTAAAAAAATGACTGGAATAGATTATCAAATTGATACTTATTTCAAAGTAGATAATGGGAAACTTAAATTCAGAAAAAGTATATTTGGTGATGAACTCATATATTACAACAGAGAAAATAAAAAAGATGTGAAACAATCAAATGTTTTAGTTTTTCAAAACCAAGGAAAAACCGAAGACTTAGAAAAGATTACAAGAGCAACTCATGATGTTCTAACTGAAGTCAAAAAAAGAAGGGAAATTTATTCAATTGAAAATGTAATCTTTGATATTGATAAAGTTGAAGATTTAGGAACATTTATTGAAATAAAAGCTAAGTCAGAATTAAATCCAAAAACAGGAGAAACCATTACTCCAATAAATAAATTAAAAGAACAATGCAATCATTATAAAAATTTATTTAAAATTAAAGAATCTGATTTAATTGAAAATTCATACAGTGATATGCTCTTGGAATTAAAAGAAATGCAAAAAAAGGGTTAAAATGAGCGAATCAAAATATAAACCCAAATCCGGATATGACTTAAGTCAGATTGATAGGACATTACCAATAGATAAACAAAAAGAAATGGAAAATATACTCTCCTTATGATTTAAATAATTACAGAATAATAATTAAACAAATGCAGGAACAAAATTAAAATGACACCGTGGATTGAAA
>CAZWUT010000066.1:0-4289 GCA_964636765.1 Candidatus Woesearchaeota archaeon
TGCCTGAATATAAATATGAAAAATAAATGGGAAGGATAAGAGAATCTCTTGAAAAAATAAACGGAAAATTAAATTTCTTTTTATATCTAATGAACAAAAAACTCCAAAAAAAATACGGCTTGGATGGTGAATTCAACATATAACTAAAAACCGAATTTACCAAAACATTTATATCTAAATTTTTTTACATATAAAAATGAAAAACAAAACAAAATACACAATCATCTTAGTTATAATGATTATTGCAACAATTACCTCTTTAATTCTATCCACAATGACTATTGAACAGGCTTGTGGAGATGATGCAGGATGCTCAATAGTCCAGACATCAAAATATGAAACAACTTTTGGAATAAAAAATGCCCACATAGGAATAATTACTTTCCCAATTCTCGCAATTCTGGCAATTTTTGAATTAAAAAGAAAAAGCAAATATAGAAAAAGATTAATCCAAATTGGAATAATAATAGGAAGTGCATTTGCAATATATTTCCTTTATCTCCAGATATTTGTGCTAAAAGCTCTTTGCAAATATTGTCTTATTGTTGATTTGGGAGTATTAATTTCCTTGGGAACAATCTTTTTAGAGGAAAAATAAAATGAAAATAATCCAACAGGGAGCAGAAGCCAAAATACTTCTGAACGAAAAAAACAATTTAATAATAAAACACAGAATTTCCAAATCCTACAGGCATTCTGAATTAGACAAAAAAATCATAAAAAGAAGAACTAAATCTGAAACAAAATTATTAAAAAAAGCCTCTGAAACAATTTCTGTCCCAATCCCTGAAAAACCAAAAGAATTCAATAAAATAATTATGCCTTATATCAAAGGCAAAAAACTCTCTGAAAATTTAGATAAATTGCCCATAAAAAAACAAAAAGAAATAATGGAAACAGTTGGAAAAAATATTGCAAAACTCCATAAAGAAGACATAATTCACGGAGATTTAACAACTTCAAATATGATTTTTATACCAAAATCAAAAGAAGTTTTTTTCATAGACTTTGGATTAGGATTTATTTCAAAAAAAATAGAAGACAAAGCAGTTGATTTGCACTTATTAAAACAGGCTCTTGAAGCAAAGCATTTCATAAACTGGAAAATTTTATTAAAAGAGGTCTTTGATTCATATGAAAAAACACTTAAATCTTCAGAATCCAAAAAAGTTTTTGAAAGAATTACAGCCATTGAAAGACGTGGAAGATACAGGCATTAATCAATCAAATCTTAAAAACCTTATATCCTTTTCGAACCTTTTCTTTTACTTTAATTCCAACTTCATCACCTTTTTTTGCTTTTTCAATGTCTTTCCGATTAATTTGCATGCTCTTTACAGGTTGTTCAAAATCTATTTCCCCGCCAATAATCTTTATTTTATCACCTTTTTTCAGGCCAGCAGTCAATTTAATAGATACAACCCCTACATGTTCAAAGTAATTAGAAACAACACCAATTTGTTTTTCTGCCATAACTAATACAAGAATTAGAGATATATAAATTTATTGAAAAGATAAATTAACAAGTTTTAAAAATAAAAAAATTATAGGTTTTCTATAGCCCCATAGTACAGTGGTCAAGTATGCGGCCCTTTGGAGGCCGTGACCCCGGTTCGAATCCGGGTGGGGCTATTTTATAATAAAACGCAATAATCCTTATAAAATAACCCTCCTTACTAAAATAATGAAAAAATCGCTATTATCCTTTTTATTTTCAATACCTTTTTTTATTTTAAGTTGTGAAGATATCTCAGAAGAAGATTTAGAAATAATGAGATATATTGATTCAATGAATCTTGCAAAAGCAACAGAAGACTCTATATTTTATGCAAAAAGAGATTCAATAGAAAAAGCAGACACACTTAATTTAAATCCAATAATTTTTGGAGATGGAGAAAAAATAAAAATAAAAACAGATACCTCAAAAATAATTTATTCTAGAAATAAAAAAAAAGAAATTTTAAACTACCAAATTAATCAGGAAAAAGCAAAAATTAAAAGAATTAATGGGATTACTATTCAGGGTCCGGATTCTGTTTACAATAAATTTGTAAAAAATTATGCGAACCAAAAGAACAACTAATAAAATTTTTCTTAAAAATTCCTTGCTTCCAAATGTCCTTTTCACTCAGAAACAATCCTGATTTACTTTCAAATTGTAACGCCCATAACTCCTAAAAAATACTCGAAAATTATTATAAAAACTCTTCAAATATTTCCGTCATGGAAAAGGCAAAACTCTTATGTAAAGCTATTCCAAAACAATTTGGAAAATATAGGGTTTTCGTCCAGGACCTAAAAGGGAGGGAGATAACAGGGGTGTTACCAATTTCTAATAATTACCTTGATGTTAGAATCCTTGAGGTTGAAGACGAGAAGGCTTTTGTTTTGCTCCCAAAGGGGATGAATCAGGAAACAGCATGGATAAACTCTATAAACCTAAACTGACCCTCTAAAAGAGGGTTTTCTTTTTCTTTGTTTTTTTATTTTCTTAATCACAATAATATTTATGAAATATTTAAATAATCAAAATTATGAAAAAAATAATAAAATATCTTCTTGCAACACTTTTTTTAATTAATTCTTTCACTGCTATAAAATCCCAAGAAACCCCAGAAGCAAAATTAGAAAACTATTAATCAAAACTAATCACAATAATTCTTAAAAACTCAAAACATACTTTAAAAACATGAAAAAAACCAAAACAATTGCATTAGGAACGCTAATCACATTGGGAATGTTAGGTTTCTTTGGATGTAAATCAGAAAAAGCAAATTTGGAAAAAAAGATAAATGAAGTTGAACAACCCATCAAAAAAATAAATCTTAAAGAACTAAAACAAGATTCTATTTTACTTGCAAAAGCAGATTCTATAAAACAAGATTCAATTAACAAATATTGGAAGAGTAAAACAGGATATAATTTCTCAATTTGTTGTGAAGATAAAAAAACAGGAATAAAATCATACTATTCTTATGATGTTTTAAAAAATTGGAAAAATGTTGAAGAAAGAATGATTATCCGAAATGGAAAAATAAAAGAATATATTCCAAATTCTTCTCACATTGCTATTTATGAATCAAACCACGATACTCTTCCAGAAAAAATTTATTTCGAAGATATAATCAACAACACAAATTTAACAATAGAAAATGATTCTGGAAAAATTTCTTATGAAAGTAATATTGAAATTTCAGAAAAAGAAGTTAAAGAAATTTACAAAATATATTCAGAGATATTCAATGAATTCAAAAACCAGTCTATCCTAAAAAAAGGTCTTAAAGAACACAAACCAAAATTGGAAATTCACACAATTTATCAGGATTAACTGCTAAAAAAACTCTCATAAAAAATAGTCCTGTTAATGTCCTGTTTTTTTGGACTAATCCAGTTAAATAAATTATTTAACCTGACTTTTTTATATTTCTGCCCAATCAGCGCAGCAGCCAATTTTTTATATTCCTGGCTTGCTTCAGAATTTGGCTTAAAATCTGTGGAAGGTTTAAATTCAGATAAAGCCCTGAGAATGTTTATATCATGCGGAATTACAGCCATTACTGGAATTTCAAGAGTTTCTTCAACATCTTTTAAAGGAATTTCAAAATTTCTGTTATGAACTTTATTCAAAACAATTCCTGAAATAGGTGTCCCTCTTTGTCTGGCCAATTTTGTTGCTTTCAATGTTGTGCTTAAAGTAGGATAATCAGGTGTTGTAACAACAAGCAATTCATCTGAAGCAAGCATTGCTGCCAAAGTCTCATCATTTAAAGCAGGAGAGGAATCAATTATAACAATATCATAACTATTTTTCAGAAGCTTTATTCTGTCTTTTAATTTCAGTGGATTTATATTGACATTGCTAAAAATTGCAGCAGGAAGAACATCAAAATTTTCCAATTTATAAACTGCAGAGCTGGGATTTGCACTCCTCTCCAAAACATCATGAAGGGTTTTTTCAGGATCAATCAAATTCAAATGAATACCCAAATTGGGAGCAGAAAGATTAGCATCAACAAGTAATACTCTTTTTCCAAGACCTGCAAGTGCATCACCCAAAGCAACAACCACAGAAGTCTTTCCTACACCTCCTTTTAGAGAAATCACCCCTATACTTTTTCCCATAAAAAGACAAATATTCAGCACTTTAAATATGTTTCAATTAATCACTCTCTAGCCAACAATAACCTTTAAAAACGCAAATTACAAACTAATTAAATGCCAAAAGCAAAACAGGAAAAAACAGGAAAAATTAAAGATAAAAAACCTAAAAGCCCTGAAAAAACAAATAA
>CAZWUT010000067.1:0-4279 GCA_964636765.1 Candidatus Woesearchaeota archaeon
TATCCTTCCCTTTTTTTTTGCATCTGTATATTCAGGCATTTTATTTGGCAATGAAATTCCATCAGAAAGAAGGAATACTTGAAATGAGTCACTTAATTTTCCAATATTAACATATCTTATTTCACTTTCAGTAATTATTGAGGGGCTTGTTGTTTCCACAAAACAATACCCTGTTCCTCCTAAGCTTTGTTTCATGGGGCATTTTATGCCTAAGGATTCATGGTTTTCAGTTGGATGATAGAAAAAAGCAGTCCCATATCCTATTTCTCTTAATAAAAATCCAAGAAGTTCGACTTTTTCTCCACAGACCCCCTCATTATCATAAATAACTTCATAAGGATGCCTGAAGTAGTTTATTGTTTTATCTCCAAAGGAAATTGTTTTGTTTGAATTTTTAAATGGGATGTTTTGAACAATGCTTATTGCTATTCTTGCCTGGTCTTCTTTTGAGTTTGGGGCTTCATTTTGTATTGCAACAACAAGAGGCATTAAAAAGGATTTTTGTTTTTCTTCATCCATTCCTTTGAGTTTAAAATCTGCTCTTGATGAGATTTGGTTTTCAGAGTATTGGATTGTTCTTGAGACTCCTGATAAATAATTGTTCATTCCTTCATATGCTGTGAATTTTATGGATTTTTCTTCCCCATTTAAAGTATATTTTAGAAGGATTTCTTTTGAAGTTGTCTGCAAACTTGAGTAGCATGAATCTTCTTTTTTAATCATGCTGTTTGGGCAACGGCATAAATCCGAATTTTCCACTAAAATCCCTTCATTGCAGAAGTAGGGTTTTGTTAAAGAACAAGTATTATAAAATGTTCCGTCTCCGCATGCTTTTATTTCTGCTCTTGGTGCAGCATTAATGAAATTTATTAATATGACTATAAAAATGAAAATGAATAACACCCTTTTTATTTTCATGTTCTAATTAAGATTTTGGATTATAAAAATGTTAGTGTGGATTATTTTATCATTGATAAAATTTCTTCTTTATTTATTTCTTTTTTATAGCCTGCAATTTTTTTTACTTCTTTTGTTATTTTAAGAATTTGTTCTTTAGAGGTTTCAAATCCATTTTCATTAAGAATTTTTTCAATAGCTTTTTTCCCAGAATGTTTTCCTATAATTAGACTTTCTCCTATCCATCCAACTTCTTCGGGCTTCATTATTTCATAAGTTTTCCTGTCCACTAAAATTCCTGCCTGATGAACCCCTGCTTCGTGAGAAAACGCATTTTGTCCGACAATTGCTTTATTTCTTTGAATAGATAGGCCTGTTAATTTACTAACAAGTTGAGAAGTTGAATAAAGTAATTTTGTATTTATATTTACATTTTTTTTATAATAGTCCTTTCTTGTTATTAAATTCATTACAACTTCTTCAAGTGAAGCGTTTCCTGCACGCTCTCCAATACCATTTATAGTACATTCTATTTGTGTTGCTCCTGCTTCTACAGCTTCTAAAGAATTCGCAACAGCATTTCCAAGATCGTTATGACAATGGGTAGAGAGTTTTATTTGGTAATCTTCAATTATGTCTTTTAATGAATTTTTAAAATACCTGAATCTTTTTTTAATTTCATGAGGCAATGCATACCCCACTGTATCTGGAATGTTAAATATTTTTGCACCGTTTAGGATAGCAATTTTTCCGATTTCTTTCATAAAATTAAAACTTGTTCTTGTTCCATCTTCAGGAGAAAATTCAACCTCAGGAAGAAATTTTTTTGCATATTTTATACTTTCTTTAGTTAATTCAAGAACTTCTTTTGGAGACATTTTTAATTTTTTGTTCATGTGTTTTTTTGAAGTTCCTATAAACAGATGTATCCTTGGTTTATCAGAATATTTTAGTGCTTCATAACAACGATAGATGTCTTTTTTATCTGTTCTCGATAATCCGCAAATTGTTGGTCCTTTAATTTTTTGTGCAATTTGTTTTACTGCATAAAAATCATCATCACTGGAAATTGGAAAGCCTGCTTCGATTATGTCAACTTTTAAGTCTCTTAAAGCATAGCCAATTTCCAGTTTTTCATCTGAGTTAAGAGTTGCTCCCGGGCTTTGTTCGCCATCCCTTAAGGTAGTATCAAAAATCTCAATAGAATCCATTTTAAAATATAGAAAATTCAAAGAGATTCATCTGTTGATGAATCTATAATAAAATTAGCAAAGCTAAAGACAAAAGCTGGTTCTTTTTTTCTTTAGCAATTTTCATTGTTTTTCTAATTAGTTTAACTATATAAATATTTTGATAATCCTAAGACTTAAATATGCTTTAACTTTTATTAAAATATGGAAAAAATTAAGACATATATTATTGGAGGAAATGTTTCAACTAATTCAGCCGAGGCTTTCTCACTTTATAAAAAATCAAAATTTGGAGAAATTGTAGGAGAGAAAATACAGTATAGTTTACCTGAAGTCCTTTATTTATTTTATAAAGGGAAAATTGAAGTTGTTCAGCAGAAAAAAGTTTTGGATTTTGATGAATTGCTTAATAAATTCAAAAAGATTGATTCAAGAATTCAGTTAAAATATCCTGTTTTCAGGGATTTAAGAAATAAAGGTTATCTTGTTAAAACTGCTTTGAAGTTTGGTGCTGATTTCAGAGTTTATCCCAAGGGAAGTTTTTCAGGAAAATCACACTCAAAATGGATTGTTTTTTGTGAGCATGAATCTAAGAAATTTTCATGGCATGAATTCTCTGCAAAAAACAGGGTTGCACACAGCACAAAGAAAAAATTACTGATTGCAATACTTGATGAAGAATCTTCTGTTAGTTATTATGAAGTGGGTTGGATTAAAACATAAATATTTATAACTTAATTTAAATTCCTTCTGATATGCCGACGCAAGACACCTCACAAATAAAAGAGAAGATAATTTCAATAATCAAATTTAAAGGGCCAAGTTTACCTGTTCATATTTCTCAGGGAATTGGGACAAGCATGTTGTTTGCTTCAGCGTTTTTATCAGAGCTTTTATCAGAAAAGAAATTAAAAATTTCAAATATGAAAGTGGGAAATTCCCCGATTTATTTTATCCCGGGTCAGGAGACTAAATTGGAAAATTACGCAAATCATCTTAAAAGTAAAGAAAAAGATGCATTTCAATTACTTAAGGAAAAAAGTTTTTTAAAAGATACTGAACAAGAACCAGCTATAAGAGTCGCGCTCCGTTCAATAAAGGATTTTGCAGTTCCTTTTAAAAAAGATGATGAAATATTTTGGAGATATGTTTCTGTTCCTGAATCAGATTTTAAGTATGATAAAAAAATTGTGGAAAAATCTCAGAAAATACATGTAGAGGAGAATAGGGTAATGGATAAAAAAGAATCTGGGATTATTGAAGAAAATCAAAAACCTAAGAAAAAGTCTGTTAAAAAGCTAATAAAGAAGAAATCTTCTTTAAAAGTCAATGAGAAATTTTTTGAGAAGGTTAAAGAATATCTTTTTTCAAAAAGAATTGAAATTCTTGATATTGTTGGTTTTAGTAAGAGCGATTTAACTTTAAAAGTTAAAGAGAATGATGAAGAAAAACTTCTTGTTGCTTACAATAAAAAGAGCATTAAAGAAGAAGATATAATCAAAGCCCATAAAAAATCTTTAGATATGAATTTAAGATACTTTATAGTGAGTTTAGGCGAACCTCTAAAGAAGCTGAATGCTTTTATAGACGCTGTTCGTAATCTTGAAAAAATAAATAAAATAAATTAGTAATAAAAAATTAAAACAAAAAAAGAAATTTTTAGGCCTATCTTCTTTTCTTTTTAGCAGGTTTCTTTTTAACTGCTTTTTTCTTAACAGCCTTTTTTTTAACTACTTTCTTTTTAGCAGATTTCTTTTTTCTCTTTTTTCCGCCACGAGCCATTAAAGCTTCGCAAACATTTCCCTTACCATCCACATAGTAAAGATGTCCAGGCCTTCTCTTGACAACGTTTTTAACGATGATTTTTCCCATTTAATTTACCTCCTTTTGATTGTTATAGATTATCTTGTTCAAATATCTTTTTAAACTTTTTGTCACCCGACGACAACTTTTAAAATTCCTTTATTTTTTTTATTAAGAGGGATTTCAATTAGTCTTTTAAAAGGTTTTTTTGGATTAATGAAAGCTTTCCAGGGTTTTATTATTCTTTTTTCAAGGATTTTATTTTGTTCATCAAGCCAAACAGCGACGAAAGGAAAGAAAACAAACCATGAATGGATTTTGATTCTTGTTGGTTTTTTAAATTCAAACAGAAGATTTTTTGCCTTTTCCCGACGAGAAAACATTAAACC
>CAZWUT010000068.1:0-4177 GCA_964636765.1 Candidatus Woesearchaeota archaeon
GATTACTTTGGATGATACTGTTCCTTATGTAGAGATTGTTCCTCAGAATGAAACTTATTCTTCTGATCTTGTCCAGAACTTGACTGCAGATGCTTCAGATAATTTGGGGCTAAATAATATAACTCTTTTTATTTATAATTCAGTCGGAAGTTTGATTAATCAGACAACCCGTTCAGTTGCAGGAACTGCTACAGTTGTCGGAATCGTTTACAATTTTGTAACTGACGGTGTTTACAGCTGGTTTTACAGGGTATTTGATATTGCAGGAAATAAGTATGATTCTCAAAATAATACTCTTACAATAGATACAACATATTCCCTGATTTCTTATGGTCCTGAAACAGAAGAAAATTACGCAAATTTCACTAAGGACTGGATTTATGTGGATGTTGAAGTAACAGAAATAAATGAAGCAAACATAACCTTTTCTTTATATGATTCCTTTGGATTAGTGGATTCAACAACTTTTACAGATTCTAAAAGAGAAATAAACTGGACAAACCTTCCTGATGAAATATATTATTATAATATAACTGTTATAGATTTAGCTTATAATCTAAATTCAACTGAAACAAGGCAAATTGGTCTTGATAATGGAGGTCCTTCAATAAATTTAATTTCTCCAGAATCAAAGATTTATTCTTCAAATGTAAGTATGGCCTTAAACCACTCTGTTTCAGATGCTGTTTCTGGATTAAGCATGTGTTGGTGGAATTTGGATAATACAGCCAATCAAACAATTGCTTGTAATACAAACACTGTTTTTAACACTACTGATGGAGCCCATGATTTGTATTTTTATTCTAATGATACATTGGGACAATTAAGTTATGAGAAAGTAACTTTTTCAATAGCATTATATGGTCCAGCAATTACTCTTTTAACACCAGAAGACGATTCCTATTTTACATCTTTCCAAGATATGGATTTTACTTTTAGTGCTTATGATCCAGATGGAATTGATTTTTGTTCTTTATACGGAACATGGAATGGAGGGTGGCACATAAATCAGACAACAGATTTACCAGATTGGTATGACTTAACATGGTCCAAAAGAAAAACCCTAACAGTGCCTTCTTCAAAAGTTCAGGAAGATTTAACAGACTTTCCTCTTTTAATTGAAATTTATGATGAAGATTTAAAAACAGATGCAAGAAGTGACGGTTATGACATACTTTTTACTTCTTCAGATGGTCTCACAAAAATCCCGCATGAAATAGAATTGTTTGAGCAGGATTATAATTCAACACATGCACATTTAATTGCATGGGTAAAAACAGATTTATCTTCTTCAGCAAATAAAGAATTATTAATTTATTACGGAAATTTTGAATCTTCAGACCAGGAGAATCTTGAAAATGTTTGGGATTCTGATTATATGGTTGTTCAGCATTTAGAAGAATCAAGTGGTGGTGGGAATTATTTGCTGGATTCAACAGGAAATGATAATGATGGGACTCCTCTTGGAACAACCCCCACATATACATCCTCTGCAAAGGTTGATGGAGGATATGATTTTGGAGGAAACAATCAACAGAGAATTGAAATTCCTGACTCTGCAGATTTCCAGCAGCAGATTTTCACAGCAGAAGGCTGGGCAAGAGCAGACACTTGGGGAAGCCCGGACCACGACCCTGTTTTTTGGAAAGGAACCCAGATTGGTTGGGGAGCAAATTATCTTTTTAGAATTGCCGTCAGTAATGGAGCCCCCACATGGGGAGTAACTTGCGGGAGCACTGAAGGGTATTTTACTGGAGGGACAGTTTCAACAGACCAATGGTATCATTATGCAATTAGTTTTGACGGAACTACTACGACAGCGTATATAAATGGAGAAATTGCAGGAACAAGCACTTCATGTTCAGGACAAACTTTGAATGTAATGAGCGGAAGTCCTTTAATGTCAGGATTTGCATACAGGTCCACTACTTCAGAAGAAACTCATTTTGATGGCCAGGTTGATGAGTTTAGATTTTCAAATGTTTCAAGAAGCCAGGCGTGGATTAATACTTCTTTTCAAAACCAGAATTCTCCCACAGATTTTGTAACTGTTGGAAATGAAGAATCTGTTGAGAATTCTTTTTCATTAAATTTATCCCAGGAAGGAAGCTATGATTGGAATATTTGGTGTAATGATACAGATGTTTATGATGCTTATGCTGTTTTAAATTTTACATTTAATTACGACAATACCCCCCCACAGATTTCTTTTTCATCAGGAACAGCAGAAAATAATGCAAATCTTTCCCAAAACTGGATTTATATTAATACTTCAATAATAGAAATAAGCTTCAAGAATATAACTTTCAATATATATCACGAGAATAATACTTTTTTCAAATCCTCCATTTATACAACTCCTACTTATGAAACAAATTTTACAAACCTCGTTGCAGGAAATTATTATTATAATGTAACTGTGTTTGATTATGTTAATCTTTCAAATACAACTCAAACAAGAAAAATAACAATAGATGGAATTGGTCCAAATGTAAATTTACTAAACCCTGGAAATAACACTTATTCAAATAATTTAACTCAAACAAATTTTACTGCGAGTTTAACAGACAATTTCAACCTTAAAAATTACACTTTTTATATATTCAATCAAGCTGGAAATCTAATTTATCAAATCACCAAATCAATTACTGGAACTTCAATTAATGTGGGGGAAGTGTACGCTTTTGCATCTGATGGAGTGTATAAATGGTTTTATAGGGTTTTTGATTTAGTTGGAAATTATAAAAATTCAGTAAATAGAACAATTATAATTGATACAACTTATCCTTTAATAGAATTTACAGTTCCAACAGAAAGCACTTATTCTAATTTAACACAAAATTGGATTTATGCAAATGTTTCCGTGACAGAAACAAATGTAGCAAATATGACTTTCAATTTATATTTCCAAAATTATACTCTAGTAAATTCAACTTTTTTCCCAACTTTAGAAACAGAGATTAACTGGACAAATCTTCCAGATGAAACCTATTTTTATAATGTTACAATAAATGATTTGGCAAATCATAAAAATTCAACAGAAACAAGAAAGATTACTGTGGATATAAACCCTCCAAAAATAGAATTTACAGCTTTCACAGAAAATAATTATGCAAATCTTTCCCAAAACTGGATTTATGCAAATGTTTCTGTAATAGAGCCAAATGAAGTAAATATAACCTTCAATTTGTATTTTGAAAATTATACCTTGGCAAATTTTTCTTTCTTTATAACACCTCAAAGAGAAATAAACTGGACAAATCTTCAGGATGGAAAGTATTATTATAATGTAACTGCTTTTGATGCAGTTGGATTTTCAAATACAACTGAAACAAGAGAAATAACTCTTGATAACAATGCTCCTGTTGTAAATTTAATTTTTCCATATAATCATCAAAATTTTTCAAATCATTTAATTGATTTTTTTAATTATTCAGTTTCAGATTCAAGTTTTTTATTGAATTGCTCACTTTATGGAACATGGAACGGAGGATGGCATCTTAACCAGACAGTTGATTCCCCTCAAAGAGAGACTATCCTTTCTTTTTCAGATAAAAATGTAACTTCAGATGGATTTTATGATTGGAATGTTTATTGTCAGGATTTTGCAGGCAATACAGGGCACAATTCAACAAATTTTACTTTTGCAGCATATATGCCTGTTAGTGATATAGATGAAAATCTGATTAACATAACTCAGGATAAAACAGATGGGACAGGAATTGTAAATTTGACATGGAATTCAACAAATCATGCATTATCTTATGAAATTTATTATACAAACAATCTCTCTTCCAATTTTGTTTTTTTGAATTCAACTCAGAATACTTATTACACAGATAATTCTGCAAATTCTGAAAGAAGAAGATTTTACAAAATTAAGGCTGTAAATCCTGTATCTGAAAATATAACAGAGAATATCTTTGGAAAAACAGTTTATTATTTAGAAAGAAAAGAAAATGTAAATACAAGAAACTGGATAGGTTTATATCTTGAAAATAGTTTATTCACTGCAAATGAGACTCTTTATTCAATTCCAAATACAACCACTTTTACAGCCTGGAATTCCACTATTCAGAAAAGAGTTATTTGTAATAAATTTTCATGCCCTGAATTTCCTTCATGCACAGAAACAAACTGTAATTTTGATTTAAAAGATGGTGTAGGCTATGAAATA
>CAZWUT010000069.1:0-4150 GCA_964636765.1 Candidatus Woesearchaeota archaeon
GCAGGTTTCTCACAGCTTCCAATGGACTTAGGAGGTCAGACACAGGGGGGCCAGGGAAACCGAATGTCAGGAAAAGGCATGGAATAATTATATAAATCAAAAAATCTTAAAATAAAAATGGTACAAAAGAAAAAACAACAGGGAAGTCATTTAGATAAATTAGTTAATTCTGCTGTTCAGGAAGGCATAGATACAATTATTAAAGAAAATCCAAAATTTGCCAGTTTTCAGACTTATCTTGCAAAGCACATAAACAATTACCAGCTTGAAGAAAAAATAGAAAATTTAAAATTAGAAGTTGCTAAAGAACCAGGACTTGACAATTATCAAAAAACAAAAAAACTTTCAAAACAAATTTCAAGCTATGTTGCTTCAGGAGAAATGCTTGATGACATAGGAAAAGAAACAATTTTAAAAAAGAGTCTCGAAGATAAAACAAAAAAAGGATTTTTTCATAAAATATTTCACAGGACAAAATTTGACGGAGAAAAATATTTTGATAAAACAATGGAAGCTTTTGAAGATTTTTATGCTTTATTTAAATCAGGAGATTATGCTAAAAGGATGCCTGAACTTTCAAAATCTGTAGAAACTCTTCATGATATGAAATTTCTAAATCCAGCTGTTGATGTCTTAAAAATTCATGGATTAATAGATGACAAAAAATACAAGTTCCTTAAAACAAATATTTATAATAAAATAGGGCAGGAATCTGCCAAATTATCAACTGATGTTGAAAAATACATCATCCCTGAAGCTTACAAAGTCGCAGCATCAATAATGATTGTTTTTGGAATAACTTTTTTAGCTCTCACTGGAGTAAACATGACAGGGAATCTTATTGGAAATATGCCTGCAAAAGTTTCAGGACTCTGGGGAGGAGGATTTATTTTATTAGGGCTATTATTATTTTTAATCACTAAAAAGAAACACAAAAATAAAAGATTTTAAAAATGCACTTCCCTTATTAAAAACATAAAAGATGGTGAAAAAAAAGTCCTCTAAAAAAACCGTGAAAAAAATTTCTAAAAAGAAATCCCCAGTTAAAAAAAATCTTCCAAGTTTGAATTTAAAAACTGAACACGATATTGCAATGGATTTTGCAGTTAAAGTCTCTCAAAAATTCAATAAAATTGTAAAATCAATAATTTTATTTGGTTCAACTGCAAAAAAGGATCAGGTTACAGGTTCTGATATAGATATTATAATTATCATAGACGATGCATCAATTAACTGGGACCAGGAATTAATTGCGTGGTACAGGGAAGAACTTGAAAAAATAGTTAATTCAAACCCCTACAAGAAAAAGCTTCATATAAACACTGTTAAACTTCAGACATGGTGGGAAGATTTAATGAGAGGAGAACCAATCATAATAAATATATTAAGATACGGAGAAGCAATGGTTGACATGGCAGGATTTTTTAATCCTTTGAAAGCCCTTCTTATTAAAGGAAAAATAAGATCAACTCCGGAAGCAATTTATACAACACTTCAGAGAGCTCCTTCACATTTAGCAAGAAGTAAGATTGCAGAACTTGGTGCAATTGAAGGGCTTTACTGGACAATGGTTGATTCTTCGCATGCAGCTTTGATTGCAGCAAATACTTCTCCTCCGTCACCAGAACACATTCCTGGAGCACTTATTAAAGAATTTGTTCATTCAGGAAAACTAAAAGTAAAATACATCCAGTGGTTTAAAGAAATAATGCAACTTCACAAAAAAATCTCACACAGGGAAATTTCAGATTTAAAAGGTGTTGAAATTGACAAATGGCAGGAAAGAACAGAAGAATTTCTTGAAACAATGGCAAAACTTGTTAATGAATTAGTTAGTAAATAAAATATCAGATAATCCCTAATTTTTTGGACGCAAATTTTCCTCTACAAAATTTTCTAAATCCTCTGGAGAATCACTTCCCAAGAAAGCAAAACTCTCTCTTTCAGGATAAACCAAAAATCTTTTGCCATTTACCCTGTAAAATCCTCCTGGAGTAACAGGTTCAGAATCATTATAATTCTTCCTTAAATTATCATAAACTTCAGAAAAATTTTTAATTTTAACAAAGACTGTCATTTTAAAAATTATTTGCTTTTTTCTTTGTTTTCTTTTGGCTTATTGTATTTTTCCCAAATTTCTTTTCCAGAGGCATTTTCCTCTGCTAAAGAATACTTAATCATAAAAGACAATGGAGCACCTTTTTGATAACTTGAAATTAAATTAACATAAGTATTCAAAAGATCTTTTTGGTATTCTGTAAGTTTTTTAGGGTCTTTTTCAATCAATTTAGCAGCTTCATCTCCAGTTACATTTTTGAATTTGTCAATAACTTTAAAGTCTTTTCCAGGATGAACTTGATTTACAATTTTTTCAAGATTTCCAAGAGTTAAAACCTGATTAGCTCCATTAACAATATTCATAGAATTTGAAACAAGCATGCCTATTCCAGGAAATTGAGGTTCATAATTTATTCCGTTTTTTTCATAATTATTTTTCATTTGTTCATAAATTTCCTGTCTTTGACTAAATCCTTCACCTTTATTAAAATAAAAATCAGCAGCATGGCTTCCCTGTTTATCCCATTTCTTTGCAGTATTTGCACCAATAATCATTGAGTTTTCAACCAAATCAGCCATTTGAGCTTGCTGCATTTTTGCAAACTCTTCTTTCTTTTCTTTTGTCGTTTCTTTTTGTTCCATTTTTAGTTTAAATCTCCTAAATCTATCCCTAATTTTGAAGCCTTCTTAGAGACTTTGATTTGATAATAAGTAATAGGATAATTATATTTTTCAGAATCAATAGCCGATTCAATTTCACGAGCAACATACTTAAAAGTTTCTTTATCTTTTGCTTTCGCAATTAATTCATCCATTTTCAAGGCCCACATAGTTGAATCATCAAAAACATGTCCTTCTTTCGGAACTGTTCCTACTCCACCTCTAACAAAATTTGAAAAATTTCCTCTACGAGCCCAATTAGATAAACCTCTAAGTCCACCAAAATTTCTCATTGTTCTGTAATCTTTATTTTCCATATCTATTTTAAATATTTAATCTTTATAAACCTTTCGGTTTTGTTACTATTTAGAAAAAGTAACAAAAGTCACTTATTTTTTAGAGATTTGGAAACTTTAGATTTATCCTCATAAAGAATCTTAATTTTCCCAGGCAATTTTGACTTAATTTGTTTTATTGTTTTTCTTGCAAAACTAACTGCTTTTACATTCGGAACAGCTATAAAAAACAATTTTGAACCTTCTTTTAAAATAGCAGCTTTACCCATTGCTTTTCCATAAGACAATTGCATTCCTGTCTGCATTCTGTCTGCACCTGCTCCTGTAAGCATTTTATTTTCTCTCTGAATATGATGAGGAAAAGGCAAAATTTTAAACAAATACTGTCCTCCAAGTTCTTTATCTAATTTTTTATTTACAAACTGTCTGCAGGCTTCAAGAGCATTATGTCTTAACTGAACTTTTTCTTCAGAAACAACAGTCAACTCATAAGGAAATTTTCCTTTTTCATACAAATCTCCCTTGCCCATTGTAAATTTAACAATTTTCTGGGGTGGAACAGTTTTAATATAAGATTTTTGTCTTTTCTTACTAATTCTTGTGAATGGAACAACTATTCTCTTTGAATACGCATTTGCCTTTCTAAGTGATGCCATTTTATCTTCTGCCCTCCAAAACTCCCTGATTCATCAAAGAAGTGTGAATTCCACATCCCCCGTTTCCATTGCATTTTTCTTCATAAAGAATTTTGGTTTCTCCGCTTAGGTTTTTTCTATTTAACAATTCTATTGCAATATTGCATTTATGAAAATAATCACATGTCATTTTATGCTTTCACCTCAACTTTTGTTGCAAGAGCCTGTCCAGGCAAACCCCTCTCAAAAATAACCCTTACAATTCCTTTATTTCCATGAGCACCTGAAATCTTTCCTTTAATTTTCTTTTTTAGTATTCCGGGTGAAGTCCATACAACTTCTTTTCCGACAAACTTTTCAGCATCTTCTTTATTTGAAATTCCGTCTATTTCTATTAAAAAATGTCTTTCATGAATAGTATGTCTTCCACGTCTGAACTGAATAACTTTTCCGCTTACCATGTTAATTATCAAGAAAAATGATTTATAAAGCTTTTTACTT
>CAZWUT010000070.1:0-4131 GCA_964636765.1 Candidatus Woesearchaeota archaeon
TGCAATGGGGCATCCAACAGAAAAGATTGAATTAATAATTATTGGAGGGACTTTTTTGGAATATCCTTTGGATTATCAGTACGAAATTATTAAAGATTGTTATGATGTTTTAAATGGGAAAAAATCCAAAACATTGAAGAGTGCAAAAAAAATAAATGAAAAAGCAAAACACAGAATAGTTGCAATGTGCATTGAAACAAGACCTGATAATTGTTCTTTGAATGAGATAAAAAGAATGCTTGAATTTGGCTGCACAAGAGTTGAAATTGGTGTTCAGATTTTAGATAATGAAATTTATAAAAAAGTTAACAGAGGACATGATGTTAAGGATGTTGTTGATGCAACTAAGAGATTAAAAGATGCAGGATTTAAAGTAGGTTACCATATTATGCCAGGGCTTCCTTACAGCACTCCTAAAAAAGATTTACAGAAATTTAAACTGGTTTTT
Organism: Candidatus Woesearchaeota archaeon; assembly: GCA_964636765.1. Classification (GTDB taxonomy): domain Archaea; phylum Nanobdellota; class Nanobdellia; order Pacearchaeales; family GW2011-AR1; genus MWBV01. Next base: position 449 of record CAZWUT010000070.1, read on the forward strand.
AATGATGAAAGATTCAGACCAGACCAGTTAAAATTATATCCGTGCCAGATTGTTGAAGGTTCGCCTCTTGCTAAAATCTATAAAAAAATAAATTTTTGTCCTTATGATGATTTACAAATAAAATTACTTTTGAAAAAAATGTTTGAAATTATTCCTGATTATTGCAGAGTTATGAGGGTTATGAGGGAAATTCCAAAAGAGAAAATGAAAATTAGTGCAGCTTCAACATCAATGAGGGGTGAATTAAATAAAGAACTGAAAAATTCAGGAATTAAAGAAATAAGGATGAGAGAAATTGGTTTTCAGGAAGATGCTGATATTAAAACAAAATTAAAAATTATAGAATACAAAGCATCAGGAGGAAAAGAATATTTCTTAGAGATTGTAAATAAAGATGATGTTTTGTTTGGTTTATTAAGATTGAGAATAATTAATGAACATATTTCCACCCTCCCACCCCAGAATGTTAATAATAGAATGTCTCTAAAGCGGGGTTCAACTATTAATTTACAGAAAAAATCTAAAGGAAAAACAGCCATGGTGAGGGAATTGCATGTTTATGGTCAGGCTTTGAATCTTGGAGAGAAAGGAAAAGAAAGCCAACATCTTGGTCTGGGAAAGCACCTTATGGAAGAGGCAGAAAAGATTGCAAAAAAGAATAAATCCAAGGAAATTAAAGTTATTTCAGGTGTTGGAGTAAGAGAATATTACAGGAAAATAGGTTATGGGTTGGATGATGAAGGGGTTTATATGATTAAGAATCTTAATTAGAAAATTTATTTATTTTTTCTTCTGATTTCAAAAATATTTTTTGTTTTAAGTGAAATTAATGCAAAGATTAACATGAAAAATCCAACTATTAAAAAGGAATATTTAAATGGCAAAAATTTTATTATGATTGAGATTATCAAAAGAGAAATTGCATAATTTATATCAATTGTTGTATTGTAAATTCCATAAAATTTATCCCTTTCTTTTTGAGAGGTTATATCAAAAAAATAGGCTTCTGTTGTTGGTTCTAACATGGATAATCCAACACTTCCAAAAACAAGAATTACTAAAATTGCATACATGTCATTCATAAAAAAACAAATGATTCCAACAATTGCCAAAATTAAATAACCTCTTAAAAACATCTTTTTGAATCCTGATTTTCCAGCAATCTTTCCAAAGAAGTATTCCAGAAAAATTAATGGAATCATAACCCCTCCCAAAAAATACCCCACAATTAACTTGCTTTTTCCAGACTCTACAATATAAATTGGTACAAAAATATAAATAAAAGCCCACCAAAAACTTATGCCTCCACTAATAAGATAGTTTATTATGAATTTTTTCTTTGAAAAGAATTCTTTTGTAAGCCTAAGAAGGTTTTTATCTGGTTTTTTTGTTATTCTGTTATCTTTAACTTTTAAGAATTTTAATAAAATAAAAGACATTACCATTAAACTTCCTGAAATTACAAAGATTGGTTTAAATCCAAATTTTTGAGATAGAAATCCTGCAAGTATTGGTCCAACTAACCATGAAAGATTTAGCATAGTATACATAAATCCTGTATTTTTTGAAACAGATTTGTTTTTGGATTTATCTCTTAAAATAATTCCCAAAGTATTTACTCTAATAGAAGAAGACAGGTAAATCATTGAACCTAAAATAATTATTGCAATTTTTGAATCAAAAATCAGAAACAAAAAATATGATGCTGCATAAATAATTATGGTTAATCCAAATATTCTTGTTTTGCTGTTTTTTTCTATGAGTGGTATAAATATTACAAAGCCAATTATTCCAATTATCCCAAAAAAAGTGTTTATGAATCCAACCTGTGAAGGATTTTTAATTATTGATTCAAAATAAACTGCCCATATTGTTCCTATAAGTGCAATGGCGAGGGATGAAATTAAAGTCACAATTCCAAGTTTTTCAATTTGCAAAGAAATTCTATCCCCTTTTTTATGTATGTGCATTTTATGAAATAGTTTCTGAAGTTTTTAAAGAATATCTTTTTATAGTTTATTTTTGTTATTTTTACATGGCAGAAGGAAAGTATATTGTGGCATCTGGACCTGTGATTATTGAAGATGGAAAACTTTTAGTTTCTAAAGACAATAAAGATGATTTTTATAAATTTATTGGGGGGACTGTAAAAGAAGGAGAAACTCTTGAAGAGGGGTGCATTAGAAAAGCCAGAGAAGCATGCAATGCAGAAATAGAAATTATTAAACCTTTATTTCCTAATATTTTATATGAAAATCCCCAGACAAAAGAAAAAATGACAATTATTTTAATTAATTATCTGGCTAAACTTAAAAATAGAAATGAAATTAAGCCCCTTCCTCCAGAAGAAGATTTGAAGTGGGTTAGTATTGAAGAGATTAAGCAGGGAAAAGGAAATGTTTCTCCTAATGTTAAAATGCTGGTTGAGAAAGAGGACTTATCATAAATAAATTTATATATCCTTCTTTTCCTAAATTTTTATGGATAAATTAGAAAAAAGATTTCAATCAAATATTTATAGTGAATTTCCTACTAATTGTATTGGAAATCTTCTTTATTTATCTGGTAAAACAGATGAAGAACATTCTTTTGAACCAATTGCTTTTTATAAAAGATATTTTAAGGATTTAGAGAAAATTTCTAAACCAAGCAGAGGTAATATTGTTTTATGGGAAGAATTAGTTGGAGATAAAGAACATTTTCTTTGGGAATATGAAATTGTTAATGGTGAAAAAAGAATTTTGCTTCATGGAGGCATTATTGGAAGTTCTGATTTAAAAGAAGTTTATCATCGTCCTGGTTCATATTCAGAATTACTTGATCAAAACGCAAAATCAGTAAAAGATACTCTGGATAATATTAATAATTGGGTTTTGAATGCAAAAGATTTCCAGGGAAAGACTATAATTATGAATTTTTATAAATGGAAAAAGATTTAGAATGGGATATCTTTTTATAGCACTTCTTCTTTGATTTAAAATGAAAGCACCACAAAAAAGGGGTTTTGGATTTGGACTTGTATCCGGAATAATCACAACTTTGGGAGTTATGATCGGGCTTTATTCTGTTACAAATTCTAAAGTTGCAGTTCTTGGAGGGATTTTGTCTGTTGCAGTTGCAGATGCTTTTTCAGATTCCTTGGGAATTCATTTATCTGAAGAATCCTCTGGAAAAGTAAAACATTCTGTAATTTGGAAAGAGACTTTTTCAACATTTTTTTCCAAATTAATTTTTGCAGCAATTTTTGTAATTCCTGTTTTTTTATTTGAATTAAGGCTGGCTATAATTTCAGGAATTTTTTTGGGATTTGTAATCTTATCAATATTTAGTTATAAAATAGCTGTCTCAAGAGGAGATACTCCCTGGAAGAAAATTTTTGAGCATGTTTCAATTGCTGTTTTAGTAGTTATTGTAACATATATGATAGGAAAGTTATTTTAGAATATATATTTTAGTAAATATATTTTGGATTATTCATTACATCTACGGCGAGGATACCCAAATTTTTAAATTTGGTGAGGAATCGCCGTTAACCTCAAAATTTAATTCTTTCTGAATGTTCAAAGAGTTAGGGTTGGATCCTAACTCTTTTGAAATAAATTGATGAACATAGTTGGAACTGTGTTCAGGAGATGAAAAATGGATTTGAAATCCAGAAAACACAGCTTCGGACAAAATGCTTT
>CAZWUT010000071.1:0-4104 GCA_964636765.1 Candidatus Woesearchaeota archaeon
TTTTAAACTTTCTAATTTACTTGGTCCAATAATTCCTATTTTCATTTTAAATCTCTTCCAATAGCCTCTTTTTAAATTCCCCTAAATATTTTTTAGGAAAACTTCCACCTGCTGCCTGTTTATGTCCTCCTGCAGAAGCATTATCAAATCCTTTAATACATTTTTTACAAAGCTTATTCAAATCAATTTTTCCAGATTGTGCTCTTGAAGAAACTTTAACAATTCCTTCCCTACTGCTATCTGCAGCCATAAAAAATATTTTATCGGGATTTTCATGAGAAATCTTAGAAATAATTGTTGAAACTCTTGCAATCTTTGGGGTAAAATAACTAAAATAAAAATTCTTATCTGGAAAATATTCTGCTTCTTTTAGATACCTCTTTTCATTTTTTGATATGTCTTCCTCAACAATTTTATTTACTTCATCTAAAAAATCCAAATCATTCTTAAGAATTAAATCATAAACTTTTTTAAAATCAGGTCTGTAATAAATCAAAGCATTATCTATCTTTTTTCCAATTTTTCCAGGAACAGATTCAAAAATACTTTTCTTATTAATTCCAGGATAATGTTCTTTTAAAAAATTAAAAACCAAATCATCATTAAAAGTATAATCTAAAACAATCGCAGCACAAACTAACCATTCCCATTCTTTTGTATTAAAATAACCATACTTTTTAGCTAAATCAAAAAGAACATGCGCAGAACAATACTTTGATTCTGTTTTTATTATTTCTTTTTTATCTTTTAAATCTTCATTCAAAGGATGATGATCCACAACAAGAACTCTTCCTTTTTTTCTTAAATTCTCTAAATCTTCCAAATATTCATCTGCCTTACAATCTGTAAAAAACAAAATATCAAATTCTTTTTTTAAGATAGGTTTTAAAATCCCTTCTCCATAATTAATAAATTCCATAAAATTAATTTTAAGCCCTTTTGACTTAAGAATTTTCTCTAAAAATATCCCTGAAATCAAACCATCAACATCTGTATGGGTTACAATTCCTATTTTATCTTCTCTTTCTATGGAATTTACAAAATTATGAAAATCTTCTGGTTTGCCTAAAAGATACTTTTTTATCATTCCTTTTTCAGTATCTCAACTTTTATATTATTTTCCTCACAAAGCTCTTTAAACTCCTGAGCATCATCATCACTACCAACAATACTTCCATAATGCATTGGAATTGCTAATGTTGGCTTAATTAACTTAGCAGCCTCAGCTGCTTCTTCAGCATTCATAGTAAATCTTCCTCCAACAGGAAAAAAAGCAATAAACTCCTTTCCTGGTTTTTTATATCCAGTAAGTTTCTGCATTTCAGGAATTATATCACTATCTCCTGGATGGTAAATTAAAACATTATTTATCTTAATTAAGTATCCAACCCATCCTTCATCTTTTGGATGAAAATGCTTATCAACATTATATGCTGGAAGTGTTGAAACTTTTATCTCTCCAATATCAAATTCCTGATTTGGTTCAATAATCTCCATTTTAATTGGAACAGAAAATCTGGTTATTTTGCTCTGACAATCTGCAGGCATTATAATTTTCGTTCCTTCCTGGACAATTTTTTGCATATCAGAAACACTGCAATGGTCATAATGACTGTGGGTAATAAAAATCAAATCTGCTTTAGGCAATCCCTCCTGTATTTTATAAGGATCAATATAAATAATCTTAGAATTCTTTATTAAAAAACCTGCGTGACCCAGCCAATTTAATTCAATTTCTCCTATTTTCATATTCTTTTCCCTAAAAACTAATTATTTACAATCACAATTCTCATTATTGCAATTTCCCTGCTTTTCTTTATCTTTGCATCCGCATTTGTCACACATTCTATACCTTTTCAGGATTTTTCTCTGAAAAGTTTAATTGCTCCAAAAAAGGAGAAGACCATAAAGACCTATAAAGCCCTAAAATTAAAAAAAATTAAAATAACACACAGATTTACTCTGCTTTTTCTTCTTCTGGTTCTGCTGCAGGCTCTTCAGCTGCTGGTTCTTCAGCAGATTCTTCTTCTGCTGGTTCTTCAGGAGCCTCTTCAGCTGGTTCTTCAGAAGATTCTTCTTTTTTCTCCATTTCTTCTTCCATAATAAAAATACCTCATTTAATTAAAACCCAAAAGATTTTTTCTCTTATAAAGGTATTGTTACACTGAAAGGTTAAGAAAAAACACCAGAAAAGCTTATAAAAACCAGTTTAGGGGGTAAGCCTTGTCATGGTTCTTGGAAAAGGAATAGCATCTTTTATATTATCCAAACCACATATCCATGAAACAACTCTTTCAATACCAAGCCCAAACCCTCCATGAGGAACACTTCCATATCTCCTTGTATCAAGATAAAAACTATACTGATTTACATCCTCTCCTTCTTCTTTTAATCTCTTTTTTATCTTTTTTATGTCTGCTTCTCTTTCACTTCCTCCAATAAGCTCTCCATACCCCTCAGGAGCAAGAAAATCACACCCATTTACAACTTTAGGATTTCCTTCAGTTTCTTTCATATAAAATGCCTTAACTTCCTTAGGATATTCAGTAACAATTATAGGAGTATCATAAAGTTTAGATAACTTATCTTCTTCAATTGTCCTTAAATCCTTGCCCCAAGAAACCTTCATATTACATTTATCTTTTAAAATCTTTAAAGCATCATCATAAGTCATTCTTGGAAATTTCTTCTTTATTGCAGGCTCTAATTTCTTAATATCTCTTTCTAAAATCTCTAATTCAGGTTTATTTTTCTCAAGAATTCTTTTCACAATATGCTTCAATAAACCCTCTCCATAATCCTGAATCTCCTTAAAATTAGCCCAAGCAACCTCCATTTCAGCATGCCAGTATTCAGTTAAATGTCTTGAAGTGCTTGATTTCTCTGCCCTGAATGAAGGAGCAATTGTATAAATCTTTTCCAAAGCAAAAATAGCAGGTTCTGCATATAACTGCCATGTTTGAGCTAAAAAAACACCCTTTTTTCCAAAATAATCAACATTAAACAAAGTTGAACCTCCTTCACACTGGACTGACTGAAATATTGGAGATTGATATTCATAAAAACCCTCTTCTCTAAAGTATTCATGAATTGCCCAAAAAACACTGCTTCTAATCTTTAAAATAGCAGCCATCTTTCTTGAACGCAACCATAAATGCCTTCTATCTCCAAGCAACTCTTCATTCAAATCCTTATTTATTGGAAAATCCTCTGCCTGATGAATAATATTTATTTTTGAAACAGAAATTTCATAACCAGTTGGAGCCCTTTTATCCTGTTTAATTTCTCCTTCAATTTCAACAGAACTTTCAATTAAAAGACCATCTATATCTTTCCATTGCTTTTCAAATTTATCTCTGGATAAAACACATTGGATTATATTAGTTGAATCACGTAAAACAATAAATTTAAACTTATTACTTCCTCTCTCCCTGTAAACCCACCCACGAACAGACACTTTTCCTTTCTTTTTATTTATTGCTTCTTGTATTGATATAAATTTCATTTTTTCTCTTTTTTCTTTTCCAAACCGACTTCATTTAACTGAGATTTTGAAACATCTGAAGGACAATCAAGCATTAAATCCCTGAATTCTTTATTCTTTGGAAAGGCTATTACTTCCCGAATATTATCCTCATTAGCCATTAACTGAATTATTCTGTCCATTCCCAAAGCAATTCCCCCATGAGGCGGAGCACCAAATTTCAGAGCCTTTAACAAAAACCCAAATTTATTCTTAGCTTCTTTTTTGGAAATTTTCAAAATATCAAAAATCTTTTCCTGAATTTCTGAATCATAAATCCTTATACTTCCACCCCCAATTTCAGAACCATTCAGCACAATATCATATGCAATTGATTTTGATTTTTCATTAAAATCCAGTTTTCCTTTTTTACCAGAAACAGGCATTGTAAAAGGATGATGCATTGATTTGTATCTTTTTTCCTCTTTTGAGTATTCAAAACACGGAAAATCTATAATCCAGCAAAAAGCAAATTCATTTTTATCATCAGAATTCTTTCTTAAATCAGGATTATCTCTGTTGTAGTTCTTTATTGCTTCATCATAAGAAATTCTCTTTAAAGGAATTTTAATTTCTTTATT
>CAZWUT010000072.1:0-3163 GCA_964636765.1 Candidatus Woesearchaeota archaeon
TCATTAACATTAAATTTAACTTTTTTTTCTCTGGCTAATTCTTCAATCATCTCTAATGGGAACCCATAACTTTGATATAACAAAAAAGATTCTTTCCCAGAAATTTTCTTATCAGAACACATTTTTTCAAACTCTCTTAAACCTTTATCCAAAGTTTTCTGGAACCGGTCTTCTTCTTTTTTCAACTCCCTAAGAATTTTCTTTTTATTAAAACCATAATCACTGTAAATTTTAAAAACTTCCTCAGCAATTTCACAAGTTGCATCAATTTTACCAATTTCAACATCAAGTTTTCTCAGATTTCTTATTGCCCTTCTTATTAATCTTCTTAAAACATAACCCTGCTCTGCATTTCCAGGCAAAACACCATCATTTAAAATAAAAACAGAAGCTTTTACATGGTCTGCAATTATTCTCATTTCTTTTTTATTGTCCTTATACTTCTTTCCAGAAAGTTTTTCTATTTTTTCAATTATAAGCTTCCAGCAATCAGTCAGATAATTATCTTCAAACCCTTGTAAAATTGCAATTGTTCTCTCAACACCCATCCCTGTATCAATATTTTTTTGCTTTGCAGGAACATAATTTCCTTTTGCGTCTTTTTCATACTGCATAAAAACATCATTCCATATTTCAATTCCACTAACAAACATTTCTGTATCAGGTCCGCAAGGCCCTGTTTCTCCGGCAGGCCCCCACCAATTATCTTTTTTTCCAAGAAACTTTATTTTATTTTTTTCTATTCCCAAACTTTCCCAGATTTTTACAGCTTCTTCATCTTTTGGAATTTTTTCTTCTTTAAGGCCTTTAAAACACGTAATTGAAATGCTTTTTTTTTGGATTTTAAGAACTTTTGTCAAAAATTCAAAACTATACTCAATAGCTTCTTTTTTCCAATAATCCCCCAAACTCCAGTTTCCAAGCATTTCAAAAAAAGTATGATGCACTTCATCTCCAACCTCATCAATATCTCCTGTTCGAATACAACGTTGAACTCCAACAAGTCTTTTTCCAAGAGGATGCCTTTGCCCAAGTAAAAAAGGAACCAAAGGATGCATACCTGCTGTTGTGAATAAAACACCTGTATCAGAAATATCCTCAGGAATTAAACTAAAATTTGGAATTTCCTTATGGTTTTTTGATTTAAAAAATTCAATGTATTTTTTTATTAGTTCTTTTCTGGTTATCATAATTTATGCTAAGAATTAACACTTTAAAATATTTTCACTCCAACTTTCTAAGCCTTTCCTGAATATCTTCAAGTTGCTTATCCAAATCATCACTGGGATTACTCTCTATTACATGGGGTTTATTATGCTCTATTATCTCCTCTCTTCCTTTGCTGAGAATTTCAGGGATTTTTATTTTTGGCAAGGTCTGTTGCAATTTTCCAACTTCAATTTTAAGTTCTTTAATTTTCCTGTAAACTTTTAATTTAACTTTCATCTCTTCAGACCTGTATTTATGATAATTTTTTATCCTCTTAAGAACCCTGAGCAAATCTCTCTGAAAAGACAAAATATCCTTTTTAGCCATAACAGCTTCTTCATATTCCAATTTAACATGGATTAAATTTTCATCACGCATCATTCCACCTTAGAAAAAACATCCTGATCAATTTTTTCAACTTCCTGTTTTAATAATTGAATTTCATTTTCCCAAGCATTTAATTCTTCTTCTTCCTTAGCTTTAATTTCCTTTGTCTGGCGAATCATATCTTCTATTTCAGATATCTGGTCTTTAGCTTTTTCAAAAATCTTTAAACTCTCTTCAAATTTATCAATTCTTATAAAAATTGGCTCTGCTTTTCTTGTTGAAGAATATGCATGTTTAAAATGACTTGGAATTTCATGTGTCTTAGGAGAAATATGAGCCTCATTAATTTCATCATAATCCTCTTCTTCCAAAGTTCTCGGTTTTGTAAGAGGTGCCTGCATCATTGAATTTTCAAAATCAGGAAAATCCAAATCATCTGCACCTCTTTTTTCACCTTCTTTTTTCCCAGCAACAGCTTCTTTAATACTATTTTGTGAAAATTGTTTTCCAACAGTGCTATTTGGAAAACTTGGAAGTTTTGGAAGAGAATCAGGATTAAAATCAGCACTTATAGGAGGGAGGTCTGGAAGTTTTGGAAGTTCAGGTAAAGCAGGCAATTCCGGAGGAGCCTCAGCAGGAGGACTTTGCACCTTCACCTTTTTTTTAAATAAACCCATTTTAAATTACTTTACAACATAGTCTTTTCAATATATATAAGATACAATATAGGTTTAAAAACTTTGTTTTTTTAAAATAAAAAAATAGAATTAAACCGAAAGGTATTTAATAAAAAATAATTTTAAATTCAAATGTTAAACAAATTTCTAAAAGAAGTAGTAAGCATTGTTGTTGGAAAACAGGTTGAAGAAATAGTAGATTTGCTCGGCACAAAAAAATATGAAAATGAATTTATAATTGCAAGAAAATTAGACATCACAATTAATCAAACAAGAAATATATTATACAAAATTTCAGACTATGGTTTAGTTTCTTCAATCAGAAAAAAAGACAAGAAAAAGGGATGGTACACTTATTTTTGGAAAATAGAAGTGTTAAAATCACTGGAATTTTTAAAAGGAGATGTTCTGAAAAGAATTGAACAAATAAATAGACAAATAGAAAACCGTGAAAGAAACAGATTTTATGTCTGCAACAGATGCAATATAGAATTAACTGAAGAAAATGCAATGTTAAGGGATTTCACCTGCAATGAATGTGGTGAGATTTATGAGATGAAGGACAACGAAAAACTAATCAAAGAACTCAAAAAGAATCTTGAAAGATTTGAAAAAAAATTAGAAGATATTGACAAAGAAATTGAAAAGGAAAAAGGAAAACTTGACAAAGAAAAGGAAAAAGAAAGAAAAAAAGAAGAGAAAGAAAAAGTTCAAAAAAGAGAAGAAAGAAAAGCTGAAAGAAGAAAAGCCAATAAAGAAAAAGAGAAATTGCCTAAAAAGAAAGTAGTTAAAAAAAAGGCTGTTAAGAAAAAAACTCCTTCTAAAAAATCAGTAAAAAAAGTGAAAACTCCAAAAAAGAAAAAAACTATTAAAAAAATAAAGAAAAAACCAAAAAAGAAATTGCCTAAAAAGAAAGTAGTTAAAAAAAAGGCTGTTAAGAAAAAAACTCC
>CAZWUT010000072.1:3263-4065 GCA_964636765.1 Candidatus Woesearchaeota archaeon
TTCTAAAAAATCAGTAAAGAAATCTGTTAAAAAAAAGAGATAATTTAAAAGTATTTTAAACTTTTAATTAAAATGGTATATTTTTATAAAATAAAGGAAAAAAAGAAAAAGAATTTTTTAAAAAGATTAAGCCTGAACAATATTTTAATAGCAATTAATGTTCTTTTATTCATAATCTTTAATATCTTGCTCTTAACAAATATCCTGACAATAGATTCCATTGCAATAAAACCCCTGAATATTCTTCAGGGAATATATCTTTGGACATTTTTAACCAGCATGTTTATGCTCGGAGGTTTTTTCGATCTGTTTGTTTATAAATATGCTTTCATTATTTTTTGTAGGTTCACTTATTGAAAAAATAATTGGCAAAAAAAGGTACTTCTGGTTTTACATTCTCTCAGGATTAGCAGGAGGAATACTCTTTGTATTGTCATCTTTAATTTTTGAAAAAGATTTAATTGCTTATGCTGTAGGAGCATCAGGAGCTCTTTTTGGATTAATTGGATTATTAATGTTCTTAACACCAAATCTGAAAGTTTATGTAATGTTTATTCCAATTCCGATTAAATTAAAATATGCAGCACCTGGAATGTTGATAATACTTTGGTTAATCTCAATTGCAGGAAATATTCCAATCGGAAACACAGCCCATCTTGGAGGCTTGCTTGCTGGAATTGTTTATGGAATATACTTAAGACAAAGGTATCCAAACAAAATAAAAATGCTCAATAAAAGGTTCAGTTAAAATGAATAACCCCGCCCTAAAGGGCGAGGTATCACAGGATAAAAACAAAATGTT
>CAZWUT010000073.1:0-4038 GCA_964636765.1 Candidatus Woesearchaeota archaeon
AAATTAATCCGCGACATTTATGAGCGCATTTTTCACAACAAACTTTATAACCTCTAATTATTTTTTTACCCTTATATGGCTAAAAAAATCTATTCTCATTCAAAATTATCTACTTTTGAACAATGTCCTTTAAAATACAAATTCAGGTATATTGATAAAATACGTCCCGAAATTGAAAAATCAATTGAAGCTCATCTCGGAAGTGCTGTTCATGACACACTTGAATGGCTTTATAATTTCAAAAAACAAAATCCACAAAAAACTCCTACAATAGATGAAGTCATAACATATTATTCTGTAAAATGGCAGGATGAATTCTCTGATGAAATTTTAATTGTAAAAAAAGAAATGTCTGCAAGAGATTATTTTAACAAAGGTGTGCAGTTCTTAGTTGATTATTACACAAAATACCACCCATTTGATGACGGAACAATTGAATGTGAAAAAAGAATTTACATTGAATTGGATGAAAACACAAAAATACAGGGTTTTATTGACAGATTAGTGTATGATATTGAAAATAACAAATATGAAATCCATGATTACAAAACAGCAAACACACTTCCAACACAGGAAAAAATGGATGAAGACAGGCAACTTGCACTTTATTCAATTGCAATAAAAGAATTATATGGTGAAGATAAAGAAATTGAATTAGTATGGCATTACTTAGCCCACAATACAAAAATTACATCAAAAAGAACAAACCAGCAATTAGAAAAACTAAAAGACGAAACAATTGAATTAATTAAAAAAATAGAATTAACAACAGAATTTCCTCCAAATAAATCAGTGTTATGCTACTGGTGTGAATATAAGGGAATGTGTCCTGTTTGGAATTCAGGTTTTTACAAAAATTATCCAGATGAAAGACAAACCAATCTAAACAATATTGAAAAATTTAATCCGTTTCCAGAACAGGATGAAAATCTTAAAGAAGAAAAAGAAATGGATATTTGGGATTGAATATCAAAACACAATAATCTTTTTAAATTAAATAATCTAACAATCAGTAAAATGACTGCAAGAACTATTACAATTCATGGGACTGATGAAGTTATGGCTATGTTTGGGAAGACCGGAGTTTTTTACAGGGGCAAATGGCAAGACATTAAGATAACTAAAGTTGGTGAGGATGAAGATACACCTTTAGATGTAAGAAAATCTTTGGTTGGGTTAACTATCCCCACCATTTTTAATAAAAAACAAATTGAATCTCAAACAAATACAACATTCCCAATACCAAAAGGTTCAAGACTTTCTTATTCTGTAGATGTTCTAACTGCTCTTGAATCTGCTGGGAAAATTAAAGAGGCCGAGCAATTAAAAAAAGTAGCTCCCAACCCCTTAGATATGTATGTATTTGAAAAAGAAATTTATGAAATTGTTTAAGGTATAGAAAATTATAAGTATTGGGATTCTGGGAAGGGGAAAATTTAAATAATTCAAAAACCAAGAAAGAAAATGACTAGAAGATACAATAAAAGATATTCTCACAAAAGCAGAAGGACAAGAAAGAGACCTCAAAGAAAACCTCCTAGAAGAAAACCTTCAACATTTAGAAAAGTAAATGGATTTACAAGAAAATATCCAGTATGGACTGGAATAATTTTAATTCTTGCTTCAATAATTCTATTTAGAATATCTTTTACCAATACTTTCTTAAACCAGTCAGAAGTCTTTATGTGGGCAATGGTCCTAAGTATAGGTTTGTTCATAGCAGGAATTTTAGTATTAATTGCATATTGGAGAAATAATGTCTCTATGCTTACTACGAGGCATAATGTTAATTGGAGAAGAAGATAAATATAGAAATTCTTAAATAGTCTTTTTTCATATCTCCCTCATGAACAAAGACACAAAAATTGCTTTACTATTGGGAGGGATTTTTGTTTTAATTGTTATAGTAGTTATCATAAGTATTTCTATTAATAATAAAAACATTACTGCGAATACTATTGCTGATTTAGAAAAAAAACTCGATGAACAAGGAGAGTTGACTGCAGAACAAGAGGCAAAATTAGAGGAATTAGCTAAAGTAACTTGTAAAGAAGTTCAAGTTCCTTATGATGCTCAAGAAGCATATACTGAACAAGAACCTTATACAGAAGAAGTTTGTGATAATCTTAATTTAATCTACAAAAAAGATACTGGTTCTTGTATGCAATATGATGATAATTTTTTCTCTGAAGATGAACCTGCAAAGTATGATTGCACAATTACAAATTTAGATAATCAAGCAGGAACATTTTTTATGGAAATTGGTTTCTATATGGATGGCCAAAAAATAGTTGAAACACAAAACAAATACATATATCCTCAATCTTCAGGAACTTTTTATACTGAGAAAATGGCTTACATTGATAGTTGTTATTGTTCTGTAACTTCAATTCCAACAAAGCAAGAATGTGAAATGGTTACAAAATACAAAACTGTTACCAAATATAGGACGGTTACAAAATATAAGACAGAAACTATTTGTGAATAGAGAAGATTATATTAAATTAGGTAAGGATTTATTGGCCATATCCCTCTATAGAAAGATTTATAAATTACCTTATGTTTAAGTTCCGTATGGAAAATAAAGAATTAGAAATAGTTTCAAACAAAATGAATGTCTTAATAAATCTCTTAATGGATTTAAATGAAAGCCTCAACAAAAAAACACCCCTTAAAGAAAAGATTTCATATTTAGTAAGGAATGGATTGAAAGATAATAAAGAAATTGCCAAGATATTAAATACCACAGAAGGAATGGTCTCAAAAGAAAAAAGTTTAGGTAAAAAAAATGGATGAAAAACAATTATTTGAAAAATTAGATAAGATTGCAAAATTATTAGCAGCGAATACAATTGTAGGTAAAAGTTTTCGTGAACAAGTAAAATTACTTTCTGATGTAGGATTATCTCCAAAAGAAATCTCAGAGATTACTGGAAAGCCAGTGAATACTATTAGTGTGACTAAATCATTAATGGGAAAGAAAAATGAGTAAAGATAATCATTTAGAAAAAGAATTGAAGAAAATACAATATTTATTAGCAGGGATTCTATTAAATAGAAAACCAAAGGTAAAGGAAGTTGCAAAAATCATTGGATGCTCAGATAAAATAATAACTAAAATTTATCCTGATAGGAAAAACAAAAAGAAAAATGACAAGTGAACAAGACATTAAAAAAATAAGGGAAATGATGGAATGCTTATTCAAACAGAATATTGCTAAGAGATTAAACAAATTGACTGAGACTGAAAGAAAAATTTATGAACTAACAGGGAAAAAAGGCCATACTGAAATGTTCAAAACTTTGAAGGTTGCTCCAAATACTGTTTCTAAAACTTGGCAAAAATTAGAAAGTGAGGGGTTGTTGATTAAAGAAGGTCAAATATATAAGAAGGTAATTTAAGATGCCTAAAGATATTCTAAAAAGAGATATTATGGGGGTTTTTTCAAATAAACTCCATTGGAAACCCCAAACTATAAGAGATCAAATATCTAGATTTAAAATAAAAGAATGCCAAGGGTGTACTCAAAATGGTGCAGCCTATATATTAGGATTAATTAAAGGAATTAAAATCTGGGGAAAATTAACTAAAGAGGATAAAGAAAAACTACCGTCAAATGTTCCTGAAATTGTTGAAAAATATAAAAATCCCTCATTCATTAAAAAAGAAAAAGTTACAATTATTAAAAGAACAAAAGAAAAGAATCCATATAACTATCCCTTATCTAAATTTAATCTTGATAGAGAATTGGTTCAAGATTGTAAAATAATTAAACCCTACAGAGCATGCATAAAAGAAGCTCTTCTTAGCTTAGAAACAAAAATTAAGAATAAACTTAAAATTGATGAAAATGGAAAAAAATTAATACAAGAATGTAAAAAAAGAGGAGTATTCAACAGAAAAGATGCTTCTGAAGAAGAAGGACTATTCTTCTTATTTATGGGAGCCATATTATGGTTGAGAAATCCCCCAAGCCATAGAAAACTAGAATATGATAAAGAAGAAACCATCAAGATAATTCTTTTTACAGATCATCT
>CAZWUT010000074.1:0-3842 GCA_964636765.1 Candidatus Woesearchaeota archaeon
TTTGCAGAATCTTTTATCTGATTAACTATTTTATCACTCTCATCAGCTTTGCAAAAACCATAATAAAAAATCCGTGTTCCTTTTTTTGAAACTTTAAATGCATCCTCCAAAAAAGTTTCTTTCAAATTTGGTCTTGGCATTACAATAACATCAAATTTTTTCTTTTCAGAATGTAATTTTTCACAGATTCTTTTTACATCTCCGTTAATTAATTGAACTTTGTCTTTAACTTTATTCAATTCTAAATTTAATTGGGCATATTTATTTGCCTCCCTGTTTATTTCATTTGAAACAATTTCTTTTGTCTGGGAATTTTTAGCAATCACAACACTATAAGGAGCAACACCCGCAAACATAACAAAAACTTTATCATTTTTTTTAATCAGTTTTGCAATTTCTTTTCTCTCATTACTTAATCTTGGAGAAAAATAAGTTGTATCAATATTAAATCTAAACACACAATTATTTTCTTTATACAAAACCTCTTTGTTTTTCTCTCCAGCCAAGTGCTTAGTCTGCATTTTTCTTAATCTTCCTGAAAATTTTTTAGATTTTTCAAGAACTGTTTTTACAACAGGATTTTTTTTAAGAATATCCTCAGCAAATTTTTTCTTTTCTGACACCTTCACATTGTCAGGAAAATTGACCAAAGCAATACTTCCTAAAATATTAAATGATCTGTGTTTAAACATTATGTAAAATAAATCCAAAAAAAGAATTTAAATCTTTACATTATTCACTTTTTCTTAAACAAAACAAAACTAACCACTCCAACAACAAATAAAATTAAAGAAATGAAATTGGAACTTTTAACCTGCATGTTTCCTACAACAGTATTTCCTGTTAAACTTGGAGTTAAGAAAAACAGGGAACACAAAAGAATAATTAACGGAATAAGATACAATGGATTTAATTTTTCCTTTTTTGCCATAATATTACATATTTTCAAATCTTAAAAAACTTTCTAAAAAAGATAAATTTATAACCCGCAGATTATATATAAAAACATGGTGATGGAATTTTTATATTTTATAGACCCTGAAACAATGATTTTAGGACTTTTATTTATAATATTCTTAGCAATAATAAACTTTTCATTAAATAAAGTCACAAAAAATAAAGGAATTTCAGCAATAATTGCCTTTTGCGTCTCATTAATGGCTATCTATGGCATCCAAAGACTCCACTGGGATTTAGCAGGATTTTTTTATAATATTGGGTTAGGACAGGATGCACTCTATACAGTAGTTCCTATTATAATCTTAGTGGCATTAATAATTTTCTGGAATAAATTTGGATTAGGAAAGGTATTATTAACAATAGGATTATTCCTTGTTGCAATTGGATTCACCCCATTAATATACAATAAAGGATTGGCAATTGGAATTGGTGCTGCCCTTTGTGCAATAGGCGGAATTTTAAACTATAGAAGAAATGAAGGAATAAAAAGAAAAAGAAGCACACTGAAAATAGAAGATATTACTAAAAAAAAAGATAAAGTGAGAGGTAATTCTGGAAATTCTCCTTCTAGAACCAGTAATGAAAACGGAAAAAAGAAATTAATTCAAGCTGCAAAAAAATTCAAAAGATGGGCAAAATCCCAACCAAACCCAAAATTTGTAGGAGGTTGGACATATTTCATAAATTATCTTACTCGGGAAAGATGGGGAAGAAATGAATCTGAAATCTGCCAGAGACTTGGAATAACACAAAGAGATTTTGTAAGAATTTTTAACAGATACGGGAAGGTTTGATTTAAATAAAAAATTATTTATTTTCAATACTTTTTCTCTTAAAAGGATTTTTAATATATTTTTTTAAATCTCCAAAATTTTTTGAAAAGTCCTCTAAAGCATTTCCTCCTGATTCAGAAGCCATAAGTACATCAAAAGGAAGTTGCATTAAAGAGGGCCAGTCTCCATTTAAAAATGCAAAAAGATCTGAAACAGTTGAAGCGATATAATAAGCTGATACCACTGTATCAATAGTTTTAACTGGCCATGAATTTTTAATTTGAGGAATAGCATTTCTTAAAACATCAAATCCTCCATAAAGAATACCTCCTGCTGGATTAGCAATACTCGATCTAAGACCAGTTGTATTTTCAATAACTTTTCCAGTAAATTTTGCTAATGGTCCTTTAATTGTTAAATTTAAATGATTTCCAATCGCTCCTGCAAGATAATTACTTCCATAAATAATTCCTTTTCTCTTAAAATTTTCATTGCTTAATGAATATTTCATAAAAACTAAAAAATCTTATTATTTATAAACTTTTCCTTGTGTTATCATTTAACAAAAGTAACACTAAAACCATTTATCTAAATCTTTTTGTTTTTGCTGTTCCTTAATCTCTTTAAGTCTGTTTATTTGTTTTTCAACCCTTTCCTCAGAAAAATCATGCCTGTTAATTAAAATTTCTTTTATTTTCTTTTCATCAACTTTTCCAAACCTAAACTCAGTATCTTCAACATCAGGTTTATGAAACATTTCAAAAATATCCTGCCAGTCAAATTTATCCTCATCAGCCAATTCTTCAATTCTCTCTTTAACAAATTCAAAAATAGAAACAGGTGTTTTAAATTTCTTAACAATATCCAGTGCTTTTTTCTGTCCAATTCCCGGAATTCCCTTTGGATTATAATCTGTTCCAACCAAAATCCCAATGCAAATCAACTGATCAAGATTAATTTCTAAAAAATTCAGAACAGTCTGCAATTCAATCATTTCAGGAAGAACTTCAATATAACCTGAATAAGTTTTCTTTTTTCTTGAAATTGTTAAATTCCTAACAAGCCTTGGAACTCCAAATAACAGACTGTCATAATCCTGACTAACAGATGCAAAAACATTTTCTTTTTTTCTGCAAAGATATGCTGCTTCTGCTTCACCTTCTGAAGGCGCCTGAACAATTGCAACCCCCATGGATTCTAAAAGTTCCTTGCTTTCTCTAATCATTTCATCATCAAGTCTTATTAACTGGCTGCTGTATGTTTTCATTCTCATAATATCCTCACCCTGTTTTGCTTCTTCATATCTTTCCTTTGCAACATCTCTTGACTCCTGTCTTTTCTTGTGTGTTTTTGCTTTTAATTCAGGGGCTTTCCCATCAAAAACATAAACAAGTTTTACTCCTGCCTCAAGTAATGCAACATTTCTGTATAAAACCCCAGAAAGATGTGAAGTTACTCTTTTTTGATTATCCATTAAAGGAGTTCCATCCATCTGCCTTATTGTAGATAAAAACTGATAAAGAGCATTAAATGCATCTACACAAACTACCTTTCCTTTAAGGTCTTCTATTTCAATTTCCTTTCTTGGAATAATATCCCGAATATTTAAGCCCATATTACCAAATAATGTTTAATTTTGTTTAAAAAGTAAAACCTAAGAAATATAAATAATTAACTAAAAGCGTTTTCTAACCTTTTTTTTGCAGAATGATAAGCACGGGAAATAAAAAGTCAATATGAAGAAACCCTTAAAAGAATTAAATCACTTTAATTTTCTATAAATAAAAAAACCGACAACTCCAAGAAGAAACAACCCCACTCCTAAAAGATTTGAACTGCTTTTTGTCATGTTTGCTATAACATTGCCTGTTAAATTAGGTGATAAAAAAAAGATTCCTGCAAGGAATAATAAACCGAAAATTCCAGGAGTGATTTTTCCTTCTAATCCTTCTTTGGATTTTTCTTCCTTTGCACATTTTTCAAAATATTCTTTCGCTTCATTATAAACTTTTGGAGATATTTTATCCGAAGATTGCAGAACCCTCATAAACCTATTTTTAACAGATTTTCTATTTGATTTGCCAAGCAATTCATACATCTTAATGGCAT
>CAZWUT010000075.1:0-3795 GCA_964636765.1 Candidatus Woesearchaeota archaeon
CCTGGAAGTATATTGTAGATGCCTTTAGAAAAAAGGATTGCAAAAATATTACTTTTGTCTGGAGTTGTTGCACTGCTTTTAATAAAAATATTAATGAAATAATGGAATATTATCCAGGAAACGAATACGTTGATTGGTTCGGAAATAATTTATTTGGAGCTCACGATTTTAAAGATAATAAAATTAAAATAACAGAAGATTTTGCAAAAGAGGCTGAAAAGCATAAGAAACCAATGATAATAGGAGAATCAAGTGCAATTAGAATAGGAATTAAAAATACAGAAGAAATATGGAAGGGGTGGTTTAAACCTTATTTTAATTGGATAAAAGATCACCCGATAGTCAAAGCTTTTTGTTATATAAACTGGGATTGGGCGAGAGATTGGAAAAAGCCAGAATGGAATAATTGTAGAATAGAAGAAAATGAAGAAATTAAAAAAAGATATGTTAAAGAGATGTCAAAATCAAAATATATTCATAATACTGAATAATTTCAATAATCGTTTTCTTAAGAGAATTTACTACTTTTTTTAATCTTTGAGAAATTAGGATATTTTAGAGAAGGATTTTAAAAGTTAAATAGGCATATTGAATCATGAAACTTTACCATGGTTCTCCTGAAAATTTGAAAATTCTTAAACCTAAAGAAGCTAAAGGAATAGATGAATTCGAGAATCAAAAAGCGATATTTCTTACTGATTCCTTTGTGCAAGCAGCTCTTTATGCAATAGGAAAGACCCTTAAAGGAAAAACTGTTTTTGCGTTGCCTCCAAATAAATTAATTATTGTGGGCAAGGAAAGCCCAAAATCTGGATATGTTTATTCAGTAAATGTAGACGCAAAGAAAGGAGTTTGGGACCAATTTTCTTATACAAAAGAAATAAGAAAATTTAAGAAAACAAAAGTCAATCCCTCTGATTTTAGGGATAAAATAACTTATATAAAAACAAAAAAAGAATTATTGGAGATATGTAAAAAAGAGAAAAAGAAGTGGTTAGAAATCACAAGCGATGTTTAATATTCCAATTCCTTACATTCTTCAGGAGGAATTATCATTAACATTCCATAACCCTCATTAAGAATTTCTTTATTTACAAAAGTTTCATTAATATAAACATATCTTAATAATCTATCATAAGAATCCCTGTCTGTTACTGATGAATTTAGAATTACCTCTTTGTTTAAGATTAAATCCTCTAAAAAGAGTTTTGCTTCTTCAAAACCTTCTTCAGATTGTTCAGGAGTATCAACACATAATAACCTGATTGTTTCACCTGAATAAATTTCAAAAGTGTCTCCGTCAATTATTCTTGTCACGTAATTATCAGGATAAGAATTATAAGGTTTTATTATTGGTTGGAATATAAACAATAATGAAATTAAAGTAACAAATACAATAAAAAAGATTATTGAAAATAAAAATTCTTTTTTCATTTGTTTGACAAAAACCTCTGTATATTTGGCGAACAAACTAAAAATCTTGTTAAAGATTTTTTGCCTTTGGTGAAAAATTCTTTTTTCATTTTTAAAGATATTCTATAATTTCTTTAGGAATCTTTAATTCTTCATTTGAAAAAACTATTTCTTCTGATTGATAAATTGCTTTTTTGCATATATTCATCATATATTCATATTTGCTTTCAATTTCTTTACTTTTTGTCCCAGAACCATATCTTGAATTTTCCCTCACATCAACATCTGATTTTTCTTCTTTTGAACCATAAACAATTATTCTTTCAATAAATTCATCATCATATTCAATCAAATTATTTTCTTTTACATATTTAAGAAAATAAGCTGTGCATTTTTGACTTCTGCTTTCAATTCCAAATTTAGAAAGAATAGCCAAAGCACAATAATAAAGAGTATAAAACCATTCTTCAGGAATTTTATAATCAAACCCTTTTTCTCTATAAATATCACAAAGTCCAAGATTTATTTTAGCCTTTTCTATATATTCTTTTGCAGTTTTATCATTTGGTTTAACTATTAAAAGCCCTTTGTGTTTTTTACCCTTTTTTTCATCTTTCATAGCTAATTCAAAGCAATCTTTAATGTTTTTTGTCATTTTCTAAATCTCTTATAAATTTAATAAAGTTTTCTTGTCCAAAAAGAATGATTCCTTTTTTTATTCCATCTATAAATGCTTTATTGGATTTTATTATTTCTTTTTTTAATTCTTCTTTTGTAAAATTCAAAAAATGAATTTTTTTAATTTGTGTTTTTTGTATTTGATTTATTATTTCATCTACTTTAGTGAAATTATTTTCTTCAGTTGTAGCAATAAGATCTATGTCCTTGGCTTCTTTTGGATAATGTAAAATACTTCCATAAAGAATAAGAAAAGAAGTTTTATTTTCAAGCTCTTTGAAATTTTCCATCCATCTTGGGGTTTGTATTGCTTCTTCTGTAAGAATTAATGAAAGAGTCTTTTCTAAAATTGGGTTCTCCCAATTAAGTTTTATTTCATAAATGCTTGTTTTTCCTTTGCCAATTGAAGAGAGGGAAACAAGTTTATTTTTTTCTAATTTTTTAATAATCTTCCATATTCCTACTCTGCTTAATTTAGTCTCTTGAGATAGAGAAGTTATTGTGTGTTTTTCATTAATTGTTTTAAAAAGTATCTTCAAAATTATTGATTCATTTTTTACCATTTTTATCTATTTCCATTTAGTTAATAACTATTAATCCATAGTTAATAACCTATTTAAATGTTTTCATTTGTTTGGCAAAAACCTCCATATGTTTGACGAACAAACTAAAAATCTTGTTAAAGATTTTTTGCCTTTGGTGAAAAACCTGTTTTTCATTTAACACTCAACCTTTGTGTATCCTTGGTTTTGGGCTTCTTGGTCTGATGAGAAACAAATTACATTTTCAGGTTTAATTCTTTTTGAATAATGGCAATCACATACATAATATTTATCTGAATTTACTGAACCAACATAAACTGCATCATCAGAGCATCCTAAATTCTGGCAGACCCCTGTTTTTTTATTTGTCATAAGAAGATAAGTTGCGTAAGCAATTAAAATAATTAAAACAATTATTATTGAAACTATAAGGAATTTTCTTGTGTTCATTTTTTCTTTTTCCTCTTTGCTTTCTTTTTCTTTTCTTTCTTCTTTGGTTGCTTTCCAGTCTTTTGTCTTGAAAAAATTCCAACTAATTTATCATCACAATTTACTTTTGGAACAGTTGTTTTTTTAGAAGAATTAACACAACTTCTTCTTATAATATCTTCAACCTGTTCTGTTAAAGAAAAAATATTCTTTTTTGCTCTTTTTTCAAGAACTTCAATTTCTTCATCATCAAGAGTTATTGTAATTTTTGTCATTTTATATTTAAATTTAAAATTAACTTTTTCTTACATATGTTTTATCAACTTTAAATGATTTGTAAATTCCTTCTAATATATCTGTTCCTGCATATCCTGCAAGAAGTGATAATCTGTAATCAAAATTAAAAATTAATCCTACAAAAACACCTATTACAAGCGAAATAACAAGGGTTATAGTATAATACCCCCAGAGAATTCTCCTTCGCAAAGACAATGCTTTGAGTAACCCAATAAACCCGCGTGTTAATCCTCCAACTCCCCCAAGAACTGCAGGAAGAAAAAAACTGTCTAAAAATGCCTGTTCCATTTATGATAAATCATTACACCTCTTGATATACTAAAAGGAAATATGTTTTAAATGTTTTGGAATTTAGGAAAAATTAATAAACTAAATCATTAACCCAACCTTATTTATAAAATTGTAAGCATCTTTCTTTATTTTCTCTGCAATCTCT
>CAZWUT010000076.1:0-3776 GCA_964636765.1 Candidatus Woesearchaeota archaeon
AAAGCCCTTAAATACAAAACCCTCTGAAATAAAACAACTTCCAATTAAAAAGCCCTTGAAGAAAAAAGAAATAAAATGATTAATAAAACCATAAGAATAATTTTTTTAATTGGAATTATAATGTCCTTTATTTCTTTTGCAGCTTCATTAGAAACTTCTTATGGAGAAAATATTGAAACAGAAAATTATATTATTTCAAGAGATAAAGTCGAAAGAATAATTTCTTATGGTGATTTGTTTGAAGACGATATACAAATAAAAAATTTAAATGAAAGAGAACTTTCAGCGACTTTTTCTGTTTCAGGAGATGCAACTGATTTAATTGATTTTATAAAATTTGTTTTGGAAATTGGCCCTCTAGGAGAAGATTATGCAAATTTTTACATAAAAGGAGGAAAACTTGGAAATTTTACTGGTGAAATAACAATAACAGGCGATATTATTGAAGCAATTCCTGTTTCAATTATTGTTGAAGAATCTCCTTTAAATCCTCTTTTTTTAATTGATACAATTCCTTTAAAAAAATCCTTTGAATTAAATAAGGATTTGAAATTTAAATTAGGTGTAAATAAGCTCAAAAAAAATTCCTTAGATGGAATTAATTTTTCTTATTTTATGGTTTCAGGAGAAGAAAAGTATCTCTTGGGGAATGAAGTAAGGAATGTAACAAGTTCTTTTAATGAAATAAAATCATTTGATTTTCCAAAAGAAATTGATACAGGAGAATATATTTTGAAGGTTGTAGCAGAATATAATAATGAAGAAATTGTCTCAACAAATCTTTTTTTAATAAAGAGGTCCTTTTTTCATATAATCCTTTTCGGATTTCTCCCTGTTTGGTTTTTGTTTTTAATTTTATTCTTTGTTCTTTTAGTTCTTTTTATTTTTCTTTTAATAAGAAGGAAGATTAAAAAATCAAAGAAATATAAAATGGAACTTGATTTCAAAAAACTCCCAAAAAAATCAAAAGAGACGCTTACTTTGGGAATTGTTGCAGAAACAAAAGTGGGTGCTTATCTTGAGCCTGAAAGACTAAAGACGCACACAATTGTTGCAGGCGCTACAGGGGGAGGTAAGAGTATTTCTGCGCAAGTCATTGTTGAAGAGGTTTTAATGAAAAATGTAGCTGTAATTGTTTTTGACCCAACAGCACAATGGTCTGGAATGTTAAGAAAATGCGAAGATAAGAAAATGATGTTATATTATCCAAAATTTGGTTTAAAGAAGAAGGATGTGCGTGCATTTTCAGGAAATATAAGGCAGGTTTCAGATGCAAGGGAGATAATTGAAATTCAAAAATACATAAATCCCGGCCAAATACAGATATTTACTCTTAATAAACTTGATCCGAAAGATATAGACATTTTTATTGCAAACGTTATTCGTCAGATTTTTAAATCAGATCCAAAGGAAACTCCGGATTTGAAAGTTCTTTTTGTTTTTGATGAAGTTCATAGATTACTTTCAAAATTTGGCGGAAGTGGAGAAGGTTTTTTGCAAATTGAAAGAGCGTGCCGTGAATTTCGTAAATGGGGAATGGGAGTTATGCTGGTTTCGCAGGTTCTTAGTGATTTTGTCGGGGAAATTAAAGCAAACATTAGCACTGAAGTCCAAATGAGAACCCGTGATGAAGGAGATTTAGGCAGAATTAAAACAAAATATGGAGAATTGTTTTTGCAATCTTTAGTTAAGGCTTCTGCAGGCGTCGGAATGTTTGTAAATCCCGCACATAATAAAGCTAAGCCTTATTTTATAAATTTTAGACCAATTCTACATAATACAAGAAGACTTTCAGATGAAGAATTAGAAAAATATAACAAATATAATGAAATTGTTGATGATATGGAATATCAAATCGAGCAACTTGAAAAAATTAAAATTGATGTTTTTGATTTAAAAATGGAAATAAAATTAATTAAAGATAAAGTCATGACAGGAAATTTTTCAGTTGTTGATATTTATATTGAAGGATTAAAACCAAGGCTTGAAAAACAATGGCAGAAACTTGGAAAGAAGCCAAAAAAATTAGTCAGGAAATTAGCAGATCTTAGTGAAATTAAGAAATCTGTTGAAGAGGCCAAAAAAGCACGTGAAAAATTTGAAAAAGAGCAAAGCGACAAGAAAAAGAAATTATCTGAAAACGAATCTGCACAAAAACCTCCAAAAGAAAAAATAGAAGATAAATTAGTCAAAGCATTCACATTTGACAATGGAATAATGGTTTCTAGCTTAAAAGAAATGAATGATGTTCTTCCAAATATGGATTTGGAAATTTTTAAACTTCATGTAAATCCAAAGAAAAATCAGATTGGGGTGTGGATAGAGCAGATTTCTCCGGATTTAGCTGCAAAGATTAAGAAAGAGCAGGATAAAGCAAAAATAGGAAATTTAATTGATGAATTTATAAAAAAATCTTCTCCAAAAACAGAAGAGAAAAAGGAAGAGAAAAAATAATAATTAATTTAAGTCATAATAAAAGTAAATTTCTGAATCGTCTGCAGAATTGTAATCTCTCAGTTTGGAAGGTATTTTTATTTCATAATCATAATTTCCAAATGCTCCTTTTGTTTGTTTGCTTATTTTTCCAATAAAAACAACATCTTCTTTTTCACCAGAGTCATATTCATTATCTGTACTGTCAGAAGAATCCCATAAAATTCCAGTGATAAAAACAGAATTCTTGCTCGAATTTATTATTGGAACATTTGGAATAGTACTCTGATGAACAAAAAAATCCTCTGTATTTTTTGGAATCTGGTTGTCTGAAAAAATCACTGAAACTGAATCATTAAATCCTTTCATTCCAAAACCCCCGTCAATTTCAAAAAAGTCATTTGCACTATCTTCTCCTGATTTGGTCTTTCCTATTGCTCTTAGAGAAGACCATGCAACATTTGCTTCTTTGTCTGTAATAAAAATATTTCCTTCTAAATCAGACTGGTTTTTCCAAAAACTAATATTTACACTTTGTCCATATCCTAAAAATTTATCAACACTTACATTTCCATAGATTTGTTGCCATGCTCCGACCCAGATTGTTTTATTTGCTTTATTATCGCTTTCATTTAATTCAGAATATTCATCTCCATAATCTGCAAGAATAAAAATATTTGTTAGATTTATTTTTGCTTCCCATTCCACAAAAGTGTTATTTGAGGATAAAAAATCTATAAAAATTGTTTTGTTTCCTATATTTGTACCATCAAGGCTTGGGTCTCCTTCAAAAAAGCCCACATTAATAATTCCAGAGGAACACCCAAGATTTTTTATCTTTGCATGAACTGTAATTTTTTCTGTTTCAATGGGGTTTTCGTTACTGACATTGACTTTTCCCTGTTCAATATAAAATTCAGGACTATCTGAAAATACTTCATAAATTTCAGATTCTAAATTTGCATTATTTGAGAAGCTGTCATTAGCAAAGCATGTAAAAGTCCAGTTTCCTGATTCATTTAATGAAATATCTGAATAATAATCATTTCCTCCTAAAAACTGTGTTGAATAATTTTTTTCAAAAAAAAGATTCTGTGCCTGTATTAAAACATTTTCCAAATGAATATCACTTGCTTCACAGGTTATTCTTGCTGTTTTAAAATAAGAGCCGCATCCAGAAGAGAGATTAGAACTTACTGAGGCAATTAAAGGAGAGGTGGTGTCAATAACAAATGTATTATTGTGCTCACTAAAATTTGAAACAGAAAGATTGTCTTTAATTTGGCAATTGTATTCATAAATTCCATCTTCAAGAATTTTGCTGAAAATTTTATAGGTTTCTC
>CAZWUT010000077.1:0-3738 GCA_964636765.1 Candidatus Woesearchaeota archaeon
ATTTAATTTAAATCATTCTAAGGATGGAATTAGTTTTGAAAAATATTATAATTCAGTTAAAAGGAAATATGAAAATTTTTAAGGATATTTAATTTTTTCTCACAAATTTTGCATTACTTGGAGGAGCATCACGAATTTTTATAAATTTATAATGTGCATCTTTTGTTTTTTCAGAGTTGATTTCCTCTTTCAAAGTGTATTGTTTTTTTCCGTCGCTGTTTATGAAGAATTTTAGTTTCATTTTCACCAGTCTAATTGTTTTTCTGGAATTCCTATGGATTTTCCATATTTAATTGCTTTTTCCTTTTTTTGTTTATTCCCTTTTTCATATTCAAATATCTTTTCTGGGAAAATCACAATTTCTTTTGTGGGTGTATTCATATTGATATACCATTTTGAATTCATTGCTTTACTTAATTTTTTAGATATTGTTTTGTAATCTTTTTCATCTCCTTCATAATATACTGCATTCCAAATATTTGGCTGATAATCTGCTAGCCTCTCTTTTGGGATATCCCACTTTTCTTCTTTAACTATTTTGATTAATTTTAAAACTTCCAAATCCTTTAAACTTTCTTTTAAAAGCAATCCTTTAAATTTCATTTTATCCTAAATGAAATATATATTCTTTCAATCTTGAAGGAAGTTTTTCTTTTGTTAAATTTTCAAATTCTTTGGGTTTTATCCATTTAATTTCCTGAACCTTTTCTCCAAGTTTTTCTTTACCTTCTGTTGCTTCGCATAGAAAATATATTTCAATTGTATCTTTTTTTCCTTTAATATTGTTTCTTACATAAACTGCTCCGAGATTATGAATAACATATCCTGTTTTTTCAAGGGTAATTCTCTTTAATCCTTTATCCAATTCTTCATCCTGTTTTAAGTCACCTTCAAGAAAACTGAAATTTTCATCTTCTTTATTTTTTCCTATGATTATTTTTTTTTCTTTAGGGTCAAAAATGATTCCTATAATTTTTACTTCAAATTTTTGCTTTTCCATATTTTTTCTTGAATATCTTTGTTTTTAAGTTTTATTGTTTTAATTTTTCACAGAAAATTCCATGTTCTTTTTCTTGGCTTTTTTTTCTATTTCTAAAATTATTTCTTTTAATTCATTATCTGCTTTTTTCAAATCATCATCTTCTTTTTTTAGAGAGTATCTCCCTGCAGAAATGTATTTTAATTCTATATTTTTTATTTCTCCAAGAATCTTTTTAATTTCAATGATTCCTTCCGGATTGTTTGTTTTCAGAAAAATTTCTTTTTTTACAATAACTTTTTTTTGTTTTTGTTCTTTTAATATTGAGAGAATTTTTTCTGAGTCTTTTTTGCTGAAGATTTTTTCCAGTTTTTTTGGATTTTCTTTTGCTTCTTCTAAAAAATCATAAAGTCTTTCTGTTTTTGTTATTTTTTCTATAATCTCATTTGATTTTTCTCCAAGAATACGTTTTATAATGCTAATATATCCTTTTTCCTGCTTGTATTCTTCCATTTTTTCTTTTTTTTCTTTTTGACTTACTCTTCTTAAAGAAAGATGGATTTTTTCTCCGGAAGCTCTTAAAACTTTGCAGACAATTTTTTTCTTTGGAACAACATAATCACGCAGATTACGAATTCTTCCAGGAGCAATTTCACTTGTTATTATTGTTCCTTCCAAATTGTTTCCGAAGTCTTCTATTTTTACAAATACAGTTGTTCCTATGATTCTGTCTACAGTGCATAACACTATGTCTCCTTGTTCTAATTCCATAAAATACTCAGAAAGAGTTTACTTATAAGATTTACTATGTTGCTAAAAAATGGTAAATAAGGGTTTTAAATCCTTAAAATGAAAGTTTTTTATGGAAGATGTGCTTGAAAAAGTCCTTTCAAAAGAAGATATTGAAATTCTTAATTCAGGAGGAAAGATTCCCTGTCCTTACCATCATTGTGGCGGGATTATTAGGAAGATACCTTTAAATGGTGATATTTTTTATACAGATTTTGATTCTGAAGCATCTAATGAATATGTTTGCTCTAAAAATAAGAAACATTTTTGGAGCCCGTTTAGATTAATCTCTTAAACTTTAACCATTTCTATTTCAAGAAATTTTTTCATTAATTCAATAAACTTTTTTTCTTTTTCCTGTTTTATTATGCATCCTGCAGCAAATTCATGGCCTCCGACTTCTCCGCCAATTTTAGTTACAATTTCATTTAGGATTTCCCTTACATTTCTTCCATTTCTTCCAGCCATTCTTGAAGAAACTTTTATTTTGTCTGAGTAATAAGCCATTGTTGTAATTATTGTTCCTTCTTTGTAAATTGATGAATTTGATAAAATGCTTGCAATTGTTCCGACCATTGTGTCTTTTATGTTTTTTCTTGCATTAATTATTACAAAACCTTTGCCTTCAATTTTTTCTGTTTCTTCAGCAAATTTTAATCCGGAAATTAAATTTTGTTTGTATTTTACATGGATGCTTTCAGCTCTTTTTTTTGCATTTGGAATTTCCATACAGAATTGAATTGCTGTTTCAGGTTCTCCAAACCTTGAACATGCATTTATTTTTGCACTTATCTCTCTCGAATCTTCTAATTTATTAAAAAGTTTTATTAAAAAAATATCCCCTATAATTTCGTGGTGTTTTGCTTTTGGATTTCTTAATAAGATTGCTGTTGTTAATTTTTCCATTTCCTGCTCATTTAGTTCTAATAAACTCTTATATTTTCCATTTTCGGGATTTAATCCAATTTCCCTTAATAATTCCAAAACCCCCTTTATATTTCCAGTTACATTTGGAATATAGGGGTTTGAAGAATATTCAAGAGTTCTATTTAAAGGACGGGTTGAAGGGAAAATTAAAAGACCTCTTTTTCTTTTTATATCGCCTTCTTCTAAAATTCCATTGTTTAATTTGTCTATTTCTTTTTCAAGGCAATCCCCAATCATTCCTAATATACCCAATTTTGCAAATTCTTTATTTTTTGGGTCTATTTCTCTGCAAAACAGATAAACTAAGCCTGAGCTGCTTATTTTTTGCTTATTGGTCAGTTGGGGATTTATAATATGAATATCTTCAGGAATTTCTCTTGAAACTTCGTGGTGGTCAATTATAAAAACATCTTTTAATCCAGATTCTTTTATATGGTGCAAACTTCCTGAAGCCAAATCAAGGAAAAGTGTTATTTTATTTTTTGGCAAATCCCTTATGAATTGTTCTTCCAAACTTTTAACTATTTTTAAGGAAAATTTTTTGTCAAGTTTTTTTAATGCCTGAATCATTATTGCTGCAGAAGTTATTCCGTCAGTATCAAAATGGCTTATAATTTGTATTTCCTTTTCTTTTGATTTCTCCAGAAATTTCTGAACAGTTGGTTTAATTTCTTTTTCTAAAAAATTATTTATTGTATCCATTCTCTTTTTTTAAAATAATAAACTTATTTAAGGGGCATTTTAAGGTATTTTTTGATTTTTCTCATTTGTGAGAAAACTCTTGATCTTTCTCTTTCAGCTCTTTTGTCCTGTTTATTATTTTTAACATGTTTCTCTATTTTTTCAAGTTTTGATTTTATATTCTTTAATTCCGGACTTACATATTTGTCTCCGAGAATTTTTGAAATCTTTTTGGAGTATTCTTTTGGGTGGATTTTTTGCTTTTTTAGTTCTTCTCCTATTTTCTCAGCAGTTAATCCCTTTTCAGCTAATTCAAGGACTTTTTTTTCATATTCTTTTTCAGAAATTTTTTTATTTGTTTT
>CAZWUT010000078.1:0-3699 GCA_964636765.1 Candidatus Woesearchaeota archaeon
TGGTTGATGATATAGCATACACACTCAACAGCAAAACAGAAACAGATAAAATTGGTGAATATTATGATTATTATGGTTTTATGGGTGAAGAAGCAGATGGAATTTTTTATATTTTTGATTTTACAATAGAAAATGTGGGCGATGAATCCGAAACCTTTTGGGGAACAAATATAAAAATTTATGATTCTGAAGGCAGAACTTTTGACCATGATTCTGTGGCAGAGATTTATCTTGATTATGCTTTTTCATATGATCAACTACAACCTGGGCTTCCTAAACAAGGAAAAATCGTTTTTGATGTCCCAAAAAATTTAGAAGGAAAAATCGAAATCTCTAGCGGGGATTGGTTATCTGATGAAGTAGAATATATCTCTTGGGAGTAAAATGAAAATTTACGAACAAAAAGCATCGGGTTATACAGAAGAAGTTAAAGAGGGTTTTAATGGCTGGGCTTTTTTGTTTGGACCTTTTTGGTTTTTAGTAAAAGGGATGGTTGGAAAAGCAATATTAACTTTTATTGTAGCATTGATTATTTATTGGATTTTTGATATTGTAGGAGTTCTTATTTTTTGGATTATAATTGGTGATTTAGCAAATAGGCAATATCAAGATTATCTTGTAAAAAAAGGTTATTCAGTTGTTAAGCACAAAGATACAAAGCAATCCAAAGAAGAAAATGAAAAAGAATTGGAATGGGAATGTGATTTTTGCGGTAAAAACTTCAAAACAAAAAAAGAAGCTGAGAAACATGAAAAGAATTGCAAAGGAAAGTAATCTTCCATTTTTCCAAAACCTCCAAAAAATATAAAAACCTATTTTGATTTTTATAAATATGTTAGCTACATTACCAATAGATCTTGAAAAAGTTTCAGAAGGAAACATTGATAAAGAGATTCTTAGACTAGGAGTTATTGCTGAATTAGATGCAATAAACCTCTATGAACAACTTGCTGCAAAAGCCAGTGATGAAAATGTCAAAAAAGTCATGCTTGCTGTTGCAAAAGAAGAAAAAGAGCACGTAGGAGAATTCCAAACAATGCTTTTTGAACGTGATCCTGAACAGGTTAAAGAATTTGAAGAAGGAAAAAAAGAAGTTGAAGAAATGAATAAAGATTAAAAAAATAAAAATTCATTGGTTTAGAAAACCTTAAATTTGTTTTTTAATTTCTCCGACAATTTCATTTGCCAGACCCAAATAAAATTCATCCAGCTGTTCTAATTCAATAGCAAAACAGGGGTAATAAATATGCGCAGTTCCTTCAGCTTTCAACATTGCATTTACTCCAACCTCCTTTTCAGGAGAAGTTCTAAAATCAGTTCTGTATGTTATTATTTTAGGTAAATGAAAAGAATATTTGCATTTAATTTTTTGGGAAAGTTTACTAAAAGCTATATACTGCCCCAAGGCAATACCATATTCTGCAGAAGTCCCACTATCTGCATCAGGACCATCTAAATTACAAAGAATAAAATCATGTCCTGCTGCATCAGACATGCAATCACTGACAATTCCTTCGACATCAAACCCTTCTTCTGAAGAAATAAATCTGTTCAAAGCAACTCTTTGGGGGAGAGTAATTTTTAAACCAATTCCATCCAAAGATGCCACGGATTTCAGATTTTTTTCCAACTTGGAATTATGCATCCTTTCAGAGGCATTAAACAAACCCCCCGCACTATAAAGAGAAATCTTTTTCATGAAAAAAGAAAAATTGCATAGTTTAAAAAAATTATTATAGCAAAAAATACACTTTTTATTAAAAACCAAAACCTTTAAATATGAACACCAATTCATATAAAAATGCCTCATGAATTTCCTGCTTTACCTTATGCATATGATTCTTTAAAACCCTATATAAATGAAGAAACAATGAAAATTCATCATGACAAGCATCATAAAGCATATTTTGATAAATTTTCAGCAGCAATAAAAGATTTTCCTGAACTACAGGAAAAACCAATAAAAGAAATCCTCTCAAATTTAAAAGAAATTCCTGAAAAAATAAAAAAAGTTGTAATAAATAACGGAGGAGGATATTTTCATCATACTTTTTTCTTTTCAATCCTCTCAAAAGACAAACCCTTCAAAGAAGATTCTGAAATAGGAAAAGCAATTATTGAAAAATTTGAAAGTTTTGAAAAATTCAAAGAAGAATTTACTAATGCTTCTTCAACAGTCTTTGGAAGTGGCTGGGCATGGTTGGTTCTTGATAAATCATCAAAAAATATTGAAATAAATCAAACAAAAAATCAGGACTGTACGCTCAGCATCAATAAAACCCCTCTTTTAGGAATAGATGTCTGGGAGCATGCATATTACCTGAAATATCAAAATAAAAGATTAGATTATATTGAAGCCTTTTTTAATGTAATTAATTGGGAAAAAGTTAATGAATTGTTTATTAAAGCAAAAGATTAAAAAAATAAATTTAAAAATGCCTTTTCTCTAAGTATTATATGAAAAAAAATAAAAGAGGAAAATTTCTTTCAAAAATAAACTGGAAAAAAACATTATTTTGGACTCCAAGAATTTTAGCACTTCTTTACATAATTTTTATAACAATTTTTGTGCTTGATTCTAAAAATTTTGTTGAATTAATAATTAACTTAATTCCAACACTAATCCTTATTGGAATTTTAATACTGGCCCTTAAAAAACCAAAAGCAGGAGGGGTTGTTTTTTTTGCCTTAGGAATAATTTTTACAATATTCTTTAACACTTACAGAACACTCCCTACATTTCTTACAATCTCTCTTCCTTTATTTTTAATTGGAATTTTATTTTTTATTTCAAAAATTCCCAGGAGAAAGTAAATGCTATACCAAAAACTTGCAGAATTATATGAATCCTTAGGTAACACAACAAAGCGTCTTGAAAAAACAGAAATTCTATCAAAATTTTTATATCATCTTCATGAAGATGACAGGGAGGTAATGTATCTTCTTGAAGGAGACATATATCCTGAATATGATGAACGGCGTATAGGAATTTCAAATCAGCTTGCAATAAAAGCAATTGCAAAAGCCACAGGTACTGAAAATAAAAAAGTTGTTCAGGAATGGAAAAAAATAGGGGACATTGGAAAAGTAGCTGAAAAATTAATTTCAAACAAAAAGCAAATTACTTTAGCATCTCACACTCTTACAATAAAAAAAGTTTTGGAAAATTTAAGAAAACTTCCTGAGCTTGAAGGCCATGGAACAGTAAATAAAAAAATGGGGCTGATTACAGAACTATTGACTTCTGCAACACCTCTTGAAGCCTTATACATTGTAAGAACACTTATAGGGGATTTAAGAATAGGTATAAAGGAATCAACAATTCGTGAAGCCCTTGCAAAAGCATTTTTCAATAATCCAAAAGAAATTTCAGGTAAAATTCAGGAAGCAATAGATAAATCAAATGACCTCGGAATTGTTTTTGATTCATGTAAAAAAAAGAATTTAAAAAATCTGGAAAAAATTTCCCTGCAAATAGGAAAACCAATAAAAGCCATGCTTGCACAAAAAGCAAAGGACATTTCAGATGGAATGAAAAAACTTGGCAAACCTTGTGCAATTGAATACAAATATGATGGTTTCAGATTAATAATCCACAAAAAAGATAATAAAATTTTTCTCTTTACAAGACGTCTTGAAAATGTAACAAGACAATTCCCAGAAGTAAAAGAATTCATACTTAAATATGTAAAAGGAAAA